>JANOFW010000349.1:0-1729 GCA_031413835.1 Planctomycetia bacterium | reverse complement strand
GACGATGGCGCGCACGTCGGCCCACGAGCGCGCGGCGCGCCCCGTGCCGCCGTAGACCAGCAGCTGCTCGGGCAGTTCGGCCACCTCGGGGTCGAGGTTGTTGAGCAGCATCCTGCGCGGCGCTTCGAGGCTCCACGAGGCGGCCTTGAGCGTCGTGCCGCGCGGCGCCTTCACGGGGCCCTGGTAGCCCGCGGACCAGTCCTTGGCAGGCAGGGGGCTCGAGCCGGGACTCGGGGGGCGCGGGGGGAGTGCAGCGGCCATGGCGGGCCTCCGAAGGCGGGCGCATGGTACGGCTCGCCCCTCGGCCTGTGGTGTGCGGGTCCATCGAAGGCCGCAGAGGCCCGGGGGGGATGCGACAATGGGAGCATGACGGGTCGCGGACGCTTCGGGTCGCGGGGCTGGCTGCCCCTGCTGGCGCTCGCGCTGGCGGTGTGCCTGGGGACGGCGGCGCGGGCCGAGCACGGGATGTACGAGCCGAAGTTCCGCGAGGGGCGGCCCGGCGACATCCTCGTGCCGGGCACGCCCGGGCTGCTGCGCGGGCACGCGAGCGCCTACGTGGATCTCATCGAGGCCTCCTTCGACCTGGGCCTGGGCGCCGCCCCCGAGCAGGAGCTGCGCGACGCGCTCGAGGCCTCCTTCACGGGCTGGGGCACCAACGACAGGCTGGCGTTCCTCGAGCTGGTGACGCCCATCGCCGGCCTGCGCGAGAAGGGCCGGGCCGGCGACCTCGCGGGATTGGAGAGCGGTCAGCGCGCCTTCTCGATCGCCCTCGATCGGCGCATCCAGGCCGCGCCGCGCGAGCCGCCCTTCAAGCTCGTGACGCAGGCCCTGGAGCGCGGCCAGCGCGCGTTGTGGAAGGGCGTCCCTGCCATCCGCGCCAGCGCCGCGGAGGCCTGGCTCGAGGCGACGATCATGCTCGTGGGGCTGGGCCGCAACGAGACCTACGCGCCCACGCCGGGACAGCGCGAGGCCCTGACGCAGCAGCTCGACCTCGAGCTCCACGGCCAGCCCGAGGCCGTGCGCGAGCGGCTGCGCCAGTTCCATCGCACCTGGTCGCTGGTCAAGGCGCGTTGGGACGCGGCGCTGCCGGCGCGTCGCTTCCTGCTGCGCTGGGAGGCCGTGCGCGTCCTGGCGCGCGCCATGCCGCGCGACCGCGTCTTCGAGCCCAAGGTGGGCCCCGAGCCCACGGACTACGTGCGCGAAGCCGCGGTGGTCGCCGGGCGCATGAGCGCCTACGACGCCTGGTCGAATCTCGCGCGCCAGCCCCTGCCCACGCTGGAGGCCTTCGTCAAGGGCCTCGAGCTGGCCGATCCCGCGCCCAAGCACATGCTCCTGAACCGGTAGCACGGCGTGCGCATCGGGATCGACGCTCGCCCCGCGCTCTACTCACGCTCGGGCATCGGGGCCTACGTGCGCGAGCTGGTGCCGGCGCTGGCGAGAGCCTTTCCGCACGATGCAGTCGAGGGCTACGGGCACCGGCTGCGGCGGCGTTCCACGCGCCTCGCCGTGGAGCCCTGGCCCGCCAACGCCCGGCTGCACGACCGGCCCTGGCCCGCCACGTTCAGCGCCGTGCTCGCGCGCTGGGGTGTCGGGGTGGACCGGCTCCTGGGCGGCGTGGACGTGCTCCACGCCACCGACTACGTGGCCTTTCCCAGCGAGCGGACGCCGCTGGTGGCCACGATCCACGACGTCTTGTTCGAGACCCTGCCCGAGTGCTACACGCGCAAGA
>JANOFW010000348.1:0-2001 GCA_031413835.1 Planctomycetia bacterium | reverse complement strand
CCCAACTTCCGCAGTTGAGGGCGTCGGATCGGGAATCCGGAGGTGCTGAGGGGCGGTCTGCGCACGTAACCCCTTGATCCGCTGTGCCGGGCGCGCCACGGGACGATGTAGTGCCGACCTGGGTCGTGGCGCCGTTTTTCTTTGCCCCGATAACCGGGGCAACGGCCCGACATGTACCTACGGCACACCACGCGGCGCAGGGACGGTAAGACGCACATCTACTGGCGTCTGGTGCGCTCTGTGCGCGTGGGCAAGCGTGTGCGCCAGGAGACGGTGGCGACGCTGGGCGAGCTGGACGCCGACGGGCGCGCGAGCGCCCGCGAGCTGGCCGAGAGCCTGGGCGCAAGGCGGGAGGCGCCCGGCCTGTTCGATCCCCCGGCGATCGACGAGCGCGTGCAGGTGCGGCTCAAGGACATCCGGCTCGAGCGCACGCGCCAGTTCGGCGCGCCGTGGCTTGCCTGGACGCTCTGGCGCATGCTCGAGCTCGACGTGCTGTGTGCGCGGCTGCTGCCGGAGGGCCGGGAGGAGGTGCCCTGGGCGACGATGGCGGCGATCCTGGTGCTGGCTCGGCTGTGCGAGCCCTCCAGCGAGCTGGCCATCGCGGAGCGCTGGTACCGCCAGACGGCGCTCGACGATCTCCTGGGCGTGGCGGCGGGGAAGGTCAACGACGACCGCCTCTACCGGGCGATGGACCGGCTGCTGCCCCACAAGCCTGCGTTGGAACGCCACCTCAAGGACCGGCTCGGGCAGCTGTTCGCCGTGACCTACGACCTGCTGCTCTACGACGTGACCTCGACCTACTTCGAGGGCGAGGCCGAGAGGAACCCGATGGCTCGACGCGGCCACAGCCGTGACCACCGGCCGGACTGCAAGCAGGTGGTGATCGCGCTGGTGGTGACCCGTCAGGGCATCCCTCTGGGCTACGAGGTGTTCGATGGCAACCGTGTGGACGTGACGACGGTGAAGGAGGTGGTGGACACGATGGAGGCGCGCTTCGGCGTCGCCGACCGGGTGTGGGTGATGGACCGCGGCATGACGAGCGAGGCGAACCTGGCCTGGCTGAGGGCCTCGGGACGCAGGTACCTGGTGGGCGCGGGACGCCAGGAGCTCAGGCGCTTCGCGCCGCAGCTGAGGGAGGCGGCCGACTGGAGCCAGGTGCGAGACGGGCTGGACGTGAAGCTGTGCGCCGGACCCGAGGGCCTGGAGACCTTCGTGCTGTGCCGCTCGGAGGACCGGCGCAAGAAGGAGCAGTCGATGCACGAGCGGTTCTCGGCCCGCATCGTGGAGCGGCTGGAGAGCCTGGCTCGGCGGCTCGAGCACGCCCGCAGCGCGCAGGACCGCGGCGAGGTCGAGCGCCAGATCGGCCGCCTCCTGGGCCAGAATCCGCGCGCGGCCGGCGCGTTCGAGGTGCGGGTGCTGGAGGCCGCCGTGCCCAGCGGCCTCAAGCTCACGTGGACGGAGCGCGCGCAGTTCAGGGAGTGGGCGCAGCTCACGCACGGGGCCTACGTGCTGCGCACCAACGTGAAGGACTGGACGCCCGAGGATCTCTGGCAGACCTACGTGCTGCTGGCCGAGGCGGAGGCGGCCTTCCGGATCCAGAAGACGGACCTCTCCATCCGGCCTGTGTGGCACCAGCGGGCCGACCGGGTGAAGGCCCACATCCTGATCTGCTTCCTGGGCTATGTGCTCTGGAAGACGCTCGAGCAGTGGGGCCGGTTCGCCCAGCTGGGGACCAGCCCGCGGACGCTGCTCGAGCAGATCGGGCGCCTCACCAGCGCGGACGTCGTGCTGCCGACGAGCCAGGGAAAGGAGATCACGCTGCGCTGCATCGTGCGGCCCGACAAGGAGCAGGCCGACCTGCTCGCACGGCTGGGCGTGGACGTTCCCGCCCGCCTGCGCGCACGACACCTCCCCGGAATGTAGTGCCGACTCGACCCCCTCGACGGACGTAAGTCCCTGCCAGAAAAGGACTGGCCCCGGTGAACTGCGGAAGTTGGGCTA
>JANOFW010000347.1:0-19462 GCA_031413835.1 Planctomycetia bacterium | reverse complement strand
TCCTCGAGCCGGCCCTCCTTGGCCCCGGGGGCCTGGGGGCGGCCCTGGCCCAGGTCGGGCTCGCGCCCCGGCACCTGAGCATGGCGGAGTCGGCCGCCGGCGCTGCGAGCGAACGCGAGACGCGCCGGCAGGTCGACGCGGCGCTCGTGGCGCGCGCCCTCAAGGGCGACGACGAGGCCTTCGGCACGCTGGTCGAACGCTACCAGCGCCAGGTCTACTGGGTCGCGCACGACGTGCTGCTCGACGCCGAGGAGGCCCGCGACGTCGCCCAGGAGACCTTCCTGCGCGTGCACGGCGCGCTGGCGCGCTTCGATCCGTCGCGCGACTTCGTCAACTGGCTCTACCGCATCGCGCGCAACCTCGCCATCGACGCGCATCGGCGCCGCAAGCGCCGCCCCACGCCCGTGGAGGATCTGGGCGAGGTGCCGCAGCCCACGCGCGCGGGTGCGCTCGGCGGCGCCGAGGCCGCCAGCGAGACCCAGGAGCTGCGCCTGCGCGTGAACCAGGTGCTGGCCGACCTGCCGCTGGAGTACCGCCTCGCGCTCACCCTGCGGGAGCTGCACGGCCTCACGCCGCTGGAGATCGCACGCGTGACCGACTGCACCTACCCCACGGCGCGCTGGCGGCTGCACCGCGCGCGCGGGCTGTTCAAGAAGTGCTGGGAAGAGCGCTACGGGGCCGCGCCGGCCCTTGGGGAGGATGCGTGAAGCTGCCTGCTCCTCCCTCCCCCGGCTCCTGCGCGGAGCTCCCCGCGCGCCTGCGCGCGCTCGAGCGCGGCGCCGGCGATGCGGCGAGCGCGGCCGCGGTCCACGAGCTACGCCGTCACCTGGGCGCCTGCGCGCCCTGTCGACAAGCCCACGGCGCGCGTCTGGCCGCGCTCGAGGGTCTGTGCGCGCTGCGCTCGCGACAGGTCCCCGGCGGGCTGCTCGAGGATCTCAAGTCGCGCGTGCTCACGCAGGTGCGCACGCCGACGGCAGGCCGCCTGACCGCAGGCCACGGCGACGCGGGCGGCATGAGCGCGGCGTTCCTGGATGCGCCCGCGAGCCTGGCGCGCTGGCGGGGCGTGGCCCTGGCCGCGAGCGTGCTGCTGGCCGTGGGCGCAGGCTTGCTGGCCAGTGGCCGGCTCTCCCTGATGCCTGCGCGCGGCACGCAGGACCAGGACCTGCGTGATGCCTTGCTCCCGCGCCTGGAGGCGCGCCGCGAGCCCGAGCGCGGCGGCGCGAGCCGCAGCGATGATGTGCTCCAGCCGGTGATGCTGCCGGGCCGCGGCATGGGCGGCTACTTCGTCGGGCGCCCCGCGGCCTCGCCCGGCCCCGCCGCGCCGGCGAAGACGGCTCCCGCGCACGTCGGACCGGCCGCCGTTCGGCCCAAGCCCGTCGCGCCGGACCGCCTGGCTCCCGAAACGGGCGATTGATGCGCGCGCTGGCGGCGCTGCTGCTCGCGGCGTGCCTGCCTGCGCTCTCGGGCGTGCGCCGCGGCCTCGCCGACGAGCCGCGCGACGAGCCGAACCCGCCCGCCGCGCCGGTCCCCCCGCCGCTCGGCCCCGTCGGCGCGTCGCCCGAGCCCGCGGCCCCGGCGCCTCCCGCGGCTCCGGCGCTCGACGGCGAGCTCTCGCTGGTGTCCTTGGCGCGCCATGTGCGCCCGAGCGTCATCGCGGTGGAGGTGCGCAGCCCGGGTCGACGGCCCGTGACGCGCCACGCCGTGGTGGTGGACGCCGCGGGCTGGCTCGTGCTCGCAGGCCCCACCCTGGGGCCCAAGGACACGATCGTGGTGCGTCCGCGGCCCGATGTGGCCCTGCCGGCGGTGCCCGTGGGCAGCGATGCCGGCACGGCGATCACCTTGCTGCAGATCCTGGGATCGTTCGGCGACCTCAAGCCGCTGCCCTTCCCTGAGGTCCTACCGCGCCAGCCGCTGCCGCCTGGACCCGAGCCGGGCACCGTGGTGGTGATGGTCACGAGCGACGGTGCCGTGGCCCGCGGGCGCCTGCGCGCCAGCGAGCGCCAGCGCGTGATGGTGGACGCGGCCCACGGCACCACCGAGCGCACCACGGGGCTGCTCGAGGCCGCCATCGCCAGCGTCTCCCACGACCTCGGCTCTCCCTGGGTCGATGGGCAGGGCCGTTGCGTGGGCCTGCTGGTGGGCGGCGTCGTGGAGGAGACCTCCGACGAGGAGGGCGTTCCCTCCGACATCGAGCTGCGACCGGAGCCCGTGGCCGCGCACGCCGTGCCGGCCGCCGTCGTCGCCCTCGTCTGGCCGCTGCTGCGCGCCCACCAGAGCCTGCCGCGCAGCCGCTTGGGGGTGCGCGCACGTCCGGCGGGCGAGGCCCTGCGCCAGCACGTCTGCGGCGGCTGTGGCGGGCAGGAGATCACCGGCGTCGAAGCGGGCGGCCCCGCGCAGCAGTCCGGGATCGAGCCGCAGGACCTGCTGGTGGCGCTCGACGGCCACCCGCTGCGCGCCGGCGCCGCGCTCGCTGACGCCCTGCTCCCCTACCGCCCGATGGACACAATCACGCTCACGATCGTGCGCCACGGCGAACGACTCGAGCGCGCGGTTGTCCTCGGAGCGCGCTGACCCCAGCAGAGCCATCCGCGGAGCCCTTGCGCGCAGCCCCTCAGCGAGCAGGCGCGCTCAGGGCCGCCTCGACGACGGCCGCCGAGACGCGCTGGTACTGGAGCAGGATCGGCTTGCGGTTGCCCCCCAGCACGACGGTGGTGGGCACGTAGGCCATGTAGTAGGTGCGCACGAGCTTCTTCTCGGCGGCGCTCAGCGTGCTCGAAGCCGCCACGTCCACGGGGACCACGTCGATGCTCTCGCGCAGGCGCACGAGCATGGGGAGCAGCTCGGCCGCCTGCAGGTTCGAAGCCCGCGCGCCATCGTCGTAGAAGAGCACCACGACGGGCTTGCTGGCCGGCTCGAGCGCAACTTCGGCGCGCGCTCGCGGCACGAGGTCGGCGGGATAGCCCTTGAGTGCGGCGTCGGTGGGCGCGGCGCGCAGGCGCTCCGCGTGCGCCTGGGCGCGCTTCTGGTCGGGGGGCGTGAACTGGAAGCCGTCCGGGTCGCCCTCCAGGGGAGCAGAGGCGGGCGGAAGGGGCACGGGCAGGGCCCTGGAACGCGGCTCGGCCGGCGCGGGCGGCTGCGAGCTGGTCCTGGGCTCGGCCCCCGGCGGGGGCTCGAAGACGGGGTCGCCCGTGCCGGCCGGCGGATCGGGGAAGACCAGCTCGGGAGGCGGCGGGATCGTCTCCACCGACGGCACCTCGGCATGCGCCTCGGCAGGCGGCGCCTCGAACGGCGGGGGCTCAGGCGCCGGCGGCTCCGGCGCGCCGGGCGGCAGGCTCGGGGGCGACACGGCCGGGGGCAACGCGGCCGGGGGCAACGCGGCCGGGGGCGCGGCGCCGGGCAGCCAAGGGTCGTCATTGACGACGGGCGGAGCCGGGGGTGCAGGGGCGGGGGGCGCGGGGGGCGTCGGGGACTCGCCAGGCAGCACGCCGCCGGGCCAGTCCTCCGGCCGCGTGCGAGGTCGAGGCAGGATCGGAGCGGTCGTCCGCACGGCCCACGGCTCCAGCGGCTCAGCGACGGGGCCACCCTGGAACGGGGGTTCGGGCCGGGTGGGGCGAGGCTCGGCCGCCGGTCCCGCCGGGGGCTCGGGCAGCGGACCGGTCGGCGCAACCGGCTCCACGGCGCCCGGCAGCCACGGGTCTTCGGACGCGGCGGGGGCCGGCACCGGGGCCGGCGGCGGCCCAGGGGGCTGGGGTGACGGCGTGGCCGGCTCGCCAGGCGGCGCGCTAGGAGGCGGGACCGTCTCCGTCCCCGGCGCCGAGGTCGGTTCCGGCGGCAGCGGCGACCCCGGCGACTCCGGCGGCGTTTGCGGCGCTGGCGGCGCTGGCGGCAACGGCTTGACGTTCGCGGGCACGTGGCCTGCAGGATCGAGGGGCGCGATCTCGAGCGGCTTGCCGTCAGGCCCCAGGCGGATCTTCACGTCCTTGCTCGGGTCCCAGGCGGGCGGGGCAGGAGGAGGCGGCGCCGGGCAAACGGGCGCTGCCGGAGCAGGCGTGGGCTCGTCGGCGCCCAGGGGAGCAGCGCACCAGGCCAGGGAGAGAGCCAGAGCCCAGGGGAGCCGGCGTACGACACGACCCGGCACGCGGCCCGGCACGCGGCCCGGCACGCGGACCTCGGGACCACGGGCCGCAAGCGTGCGGTACCTGCGAAGACGGCGTCTCATGAGGTCACCCACATCCAGGCTACATCGGTCCCAGGGGTCATTGCACCGTCACGGTCTTGGCCAGGTTGCGCGGCTGGTCGATGTCGCAGCCGCGGCGCCTGGCCGCCTCGTAGGCCAGCAGCTGCAGCGGCACGATGTTCACCAGGGGCGCCAGCCAGTGGTGGGTCTCGGGCACGCGCAGGACCAGGTCGGCGACCTTGGCGGCCTCGACGTCGCCGTCGGCGGCCAGCAGGATCACCGGTCCCTCGCGGGCTCGGACCTCACGCACGTTGGCCAGCATGCGCTCTCGCCAGGGGCCGGGGGTGGCCACGGCCACGGTGACCAGGTCGTGGTCCACCAGGGCGATGGGGCCGTGCTTCATCTCGCCGGCGGGGTAGCCCTCGGCGTGCACGTAGGAGAGTTCCTTCATCTTGAGGGCGCCCTCGAGGGCCGTGACGGCGTCGGGCCCGCGCCCCAGGAAGAGCATGTTGCGCGTGCCGTCGAGCCGGCGCGCGACGGTGCGCACGGCCTCGAAGCGGCCCACGGCCTCGCGCACCAGGTCGGGCAGGCGTGCCAGCCAGGGTGCGAGCGCGGAGAGGTGCTCGGCGCCGCCGCCGCGCTCCTGCGCGGCACGCAAGGCCAGCAGCAGCAGGGCGCCCGCCATGCCCGTGTAGACCTTGGTGGAGGCCACGCTGATCTCGGGCCCGGCGTGGATGTCCACCAGGTTCTCGGTCATGCGGCCGATGGCGCTGTCGCGCACGTTGAGCACCGCGAGGGTGCGCGCCTTGCGCTTCTGCGCCAGCTCGAGCGCGCCCTTCGTGTCGGCGGTCTCGCCCGACTGGCTCACCGCCACCACCAGCACGTCGGGGCCGAGCACGGGGCTGCGGGCCTCGTACTCGGCGGCGGCGATGGCGCGGCAGGGGATGCCCGCCAGCGCCTCCAGCACGTAGGCGCCGTAGAGCGAGGCGTAATGGGCCGTGCCGCTGGCCACGAGGTCGATGCGCGTGACCGCGCGCCACTCGGCGCTCGTGAGGCGCACCTCGTCGAGCCGCACGCTCCCGCGGGCCGCGTCCACGCGCCCGGCGAAGAGCTCGTAGAGCCGCTCCGGCTGCTCGTGGATCTCCTTGAGCATGAAGTGCGGGAACCCGCCCTTGCCCACGTCCTGCTCGCGCTCGCCCAGGGGCCGGCTGGACTTGGTCAGCTCGCGACCCTGCGCGTCGTAGACATGCACCTCGTCCTTGCGCACGATCGCGATCTCGTCCTCGCCCAGCTCGATCACGCGGTCGGCGTGGCCCGCCAGGGCCTTGACGTCCGAGGCGATCAGGTTCTCCCCCACCCCCAGGCCCACGAGCAGGGGCGAGCCGCGGCGCAGGGCGATCAAGGTGCCCGGCAGGCGCGCGTGCAGCAGCACGAGCGCGAAGTGGCCGCGGCAGCGCTGGAAGATCACGCGTGCCGACGCCACGGGGTCTCCCGCCGTCCCGGCCGCCTGCCAGGCGCGCGCGAACAAGTGGGCCACGATCTCGGTGTCGGTGTCCGAGGCGAAGCGCACGCCGGCGCGCTCGAGCTCCTCGCGCAGCGCGAGATCGTTCTCCAGGATCCCGTTGTGCACGACCGCCAGCTCGCCGGAGGCGTCCTGCTGCGGGTGTGCGTTGGCACGGTTGGGCGGGCCGTGGGTGGCCCAGCGCGTGTGGCCGACGCCCGTCGTGCCCAGGAGCCGGGCGGCCTCCCAGCGCGGCGCCAGCTCGCCGATGCGACCCTTGTCCTTCTCCACGCGCAGGCCGCCGGACTCCTCCAGCGCCACGCCGGCGGAGTCGTAGCCGCGGTAGGAGAGCAGCCGGATCCCCTCGATCAGGACCGGCAGGGCGCGCGCGGCCCCCGCATAGCCGATGATCCCGCACATGGCGTTGGCCCGTCCATGGCCCGGCTCACTTCGCTCCCGCGATCGTCGCGCGGATCTGGATCTTGAGCTCGGGCTGCTCGGGCACCGAGGTGCTCACGACCAGCTGGGCCTCCACCAGCCCCGGCTGACGCGCCTTGCCGTCGTAGTTCACGCTCACGAAGACCGACCCGTCCGCCTCGGCGCCCTGCTGCACGACGAACGGCGCGCCGCCGGCGTCGAAGGTCTTGCCCGCGGGCGGGTCCACGCGCAGCCCGGTCACCTGGAAGGGGATCGGCGGCAGGGTGGCGGGCCGCAGGTGGATCTTCATCTCGCGCGCCGGCAGCCCGGGCGTGAGGTAGCCGAGGATCGCCATGGGAGGCGTGGCCTGCACCGGGAGCATCAGCAGCATCTGGCCTTCGAGCGAGACCTCCGCCCGGTCCGGGTGCGTGAGTTTGACGACCACGGGAGAGCGCCACAGACCCTCCGTCGAGCGCCCCGGGTGCGTCACGCGCAGCTCGAGGATGCGCAGGTTGGGATCCGCGATCTCCTTGAGCTCCCAGGTGTAGGCCGGTGCCGCTTCGTTGACCGCCGTGCCCGCCAGCACCTCGGTGACCGTCCACGGCGGATCGGCCTTGGGACTCGAGAGCCGCAGCGTGCCGACCGCGGGCGCGCCCTTGCGCGGGCGTCCGAAGTCGAGCACGTGGCTCGAGGCGACCACGCCCAGCGAGACGTCGGCCTTGACCGGCCAGGTGCGACGGGCCTGGTCGAGCTCGTTGGTCACGACCGAGAAGGCCTTGTTCTCGAGGCCGTGGCGGCCGGTGGTGTCGAGCACGAGCACGATCGTGCCGCTCTCGCCAGGCTCGTAGCGCCGCTTGTCGCCGTCGAGGTGCGCCTTGACGCAGCCGCAGCCGGTCTGCACGTCGCGCACGCACAACGGACCCTCGCCCGCGCTACGGAAGGTGACGCGCCGCTCGACCGTCTGGCCCTGCTTCACCTTGCCGAAGTCCACCCCCGCGGCCTCCAGGTCCATCACCAGCCTGGGCGGCCGCGCCGGGTCGGGCACGCACCCCACGGGCATCGGCACCGGGTCGAACCCGCTCGGCGAGGGCTGCAGCCCACGGTGATCCGAGGACCCGCCCGATCCCCCCTCCTTGGCCCGCCCGTCCGACCAACCGAAGACGGCCAGCCAGACCAGCCCACCCATCACGAGCACGGCCACCGTGCTCGAGAGCAGCAGGATCCAGCGGGCCCGGGGATCAGGCGCAGGGAGGGTGGCTTCGGAGTCCACGCCGCCATGCTATCGGCTTGGGCAGGGAGCGAAAGGAACGCAGGGTGCTGTCCAAGGTTGACGTCCCTGCGGGTGGTCGGAGCGCTGGGCTGGGGGCGCTCGGGCCCCCGCGTCGTCCTCATGTAGGAAGACTACACGTCGTCCTCCGCGGCGGCCCTCCGCACCCCAGCCAGCGCCCCGATGTGCCCCAGCACGAGTTCCAGAGCTCAACTTGGGACACCGCCGAACGCAGGGCAGACGGACGCGGGCCGCAGGATCCGCCCCCACGGCCCCCTGCTGGCGAGCCTCAGCGGCGCGGCTCGTGCGTCCTGCGCTCCTTGGGCACGCGGTGGTGGTCCACCTTGCGCCGGCGCTCCGCGTACTGCTCGGGGAAGCCCACGCTGTTGTCGATGTCGTGGCAGGTGACGCAGTCCGCCTGCGCGGGTCGCGCGCGCAGGGGGCCGCCCAGCCTCCAGACCTCCTTGTCGTAGGGCCGCTCGAGGTGCGCGCTGCCCGGGCCGTGGCAGTTCTCGCAGCCGACGGCGCCCAGGTGCGGGCTGGCGTCGGGATCGACGAAGCCGCTGGCGGCCCAGCTGAAGCGGCCCTCCCCCTTCGTCTTGCGCGGACCCTGCACGTGGCAGGTGAGGCACTCGGGGTCCCAGGCGTAGTCCTCGCGCTTGAGCGTGCGCAGGGCCTTGGCGTGCGGCGTGGCATTCCAGTCCTGGTAGATGCCCTCGTGGCAGCGCGCGCAGGCGGCCGAGCCCACGAAGCGCGGCTCGCCCGGCGCCTCGGCGTGGCGCGCCTCGAGCGCCACCAGGCGCTGCTCGCGCACCTGCCCGCGGTAGGCGTCGAACAGGTCCGCCACGCGCCCGCGCGCCGCGCTCGGCACGTCCGGCGATCCGAAGATCGGGCTGAGCGGCTGCACGCACCAGGTGGCCAGCCAGCCCTTGCCGTCCGGGGCGGGATCGAGGTCGAGCACGCCGATGCTCCTGCCCTTGTCGTCGAAGGAGACCACCAGGGGGCCGTCGGCCAGAGGCACGCGCGTGCGATCGGCGTCGCTCGCACCGCCGCTCATGTCCACGATCACGCAGGGTCCCATGGCCCGCATGGCGGCACGCACGCCGTCCACCACGCTGCTGCCGCCGTCCACGGCCACGATCCACAGCTGGGCCGGGTTGGGGCTGAAGGCCTGCTGGAGCGCGGTGGCGGGCGGGATCACCTGCTGGGCCAGACCCGAGGCCTGCAGCATCTCGCCCTGACCCTCGTCCACGACGGAGAGCGCGCGTACCGCCAGCGAACGCAAGCGGAAGTCCACCCAGGAGTGCACGGGCAGCTCGGGATCGACGCCGGCCAGCGCGGTCGGACGCATGTTGAGGGGCAGGCAGGGACGGTGGATGCCGCCCGCCTCGGGGCCGCCGAAGACGGTGATCAGCTCGGGCACGTAGATGTCGTGCGGGCCCACCACGTGCGCCACGAAGCCCAACTCCTGGAGCACGGCGCGGTAGAGCTCGGCCTTGAGCCCGTTCTGGGCCTGATCGCGCGGCCAGGGGTTGTGCGGCGGCATCACCCAGCCGAGGGAGACCGGCGCCAGCGCGCCCTGCGCGCGCTCCCGGAGCAGATCGAGCAGCGCCGCCAGGCGCTCGAGCCCGCCCAGCTGGGGCTGCGTGCAGCCGCAGGGCTTGAACTTCCCGAAGTTGCGGCCGACCAGGGCCAAGGTGACGTGCGGCGCATAACGCTTGGTGCGCAGCTCGACCGGGTCGACGCGCCGCTCCCCGCGCACCGGGGGCGGGTTGGGCGTCTCCTCGCCCGCAACGGCCTGCAGGCCGGGCACGCACGTTCCGCCGCCCAGCAAGACGGCCAGCCAGAGGGCCACCAGCGCCAGGCCGGACGCGGCCGCCAGGACAGCCAGGGAGACGCTGCGCATGACCCGATCGTAGCATCGCCCGAGCCCCGCACAGCGCGCGCTCGTGCCTCCCGCGGGCTGCGGAGGCCATGCTGCGTCCCGTGAGTCTTGCACCACTCGCAACGTCCCCCTGCGCGATCCATCTTCCGAGGAAACCTGTCCCAGGCACCGGGGCGGCACCACTCGCGACGTCCCCCTGCGCGATCCATGTTCCGGTGAAGCCTGTCCCAGGCACCGGCGCGCTGGATGGGGTGCGGAGGGCCGCCGCGGAGGACGCCGTGTAGTCCGCCTACATCAGGACGACGCGGTGGCCCGAGCGCCCCCAGTCCAGCGCGCCGTGCGCCGGCACAAGGACTAGCCGACCACACGTAGCGCGAGACAGGTCACGTCGTCGTCCAATCGTCGCGTGCCGACGTGCTCGGCCAGCTCGCGGAACACGCCTTGGATCAGGTCGCGCGAGGTCGTGGTGCGCTGCACGTGAGCCAGCACGCTGGCCTCGAAGCGCTCCTCGCCCCACAGCTCTCCGTCGGTGCCGTGCGCCTCGTAGATGCCGTCGGTGTAGAGCAGCAGCGCGGCGCCCGGGCGGAGCGTGAGCGGACCGACGCTCGCGAACTCCATGCCCGGCACCACGCCCAGCGGCGGACCGGTGCGACCGAGCCGGGTCAGCTCGCCGTCCTGCACCAGGAGCGGCGGGTTGTGCCCGGCGCTCACGTACGACAGCGCGCGCGTCTTGGGGTCGAGGATGCCCAGCCAGAGCGTCATGAACGACCCCCCGGGCAGGTCGCGCTCCAGGAACGCGTTGAGCGCCGACATGACGCGCACGGGGTCGGGCACCAGCCGGATCAGCGCATGCACCTGGGCGCGCGTGGAGGCCATGAACAGCGCCGGGCCCAGGCCGTGGCCGCTCACGTCGCCCACCACGAGCGCCAGGCGCCCGTCGGCCAGCTGGATGGCGTCGTAGTAGTCGCCGCTGGTGTCCTCGCACGGTCGCCAGTCGGCGGCCAGGTCGTAGCCCGCCGGCACGGCGATGTTCTTGGGCAGCAGGCCGGTCTGGACGGTGCGCGCCAGGTCCATCTCGCGCTGCAGGCGCTGGCGCTCGGCCTGGGCCTCGAGCAGGCGCGCGTTCTCCACGGCCAGACCGATGATCCCGCCGAGGGACTTGAGCACGGCGAAGTCGGCCTGGGTGAACTCCTTGGCCGTCAGCGTGCTGTGGACGTAGAGGACGCCCAGGTTGCGGTCCTTCACCGGGATCGGCACGGCCATGATCGAGAGCAGCCGCAGGTCGATGACCGACTGCCCCATCCCACCCTTGCCCCCCGAAGGATCGAGCGCGTCCACGGTGAGGAAGGGCGTGCCGCCCTTCTTCCAGACGGCCTCGGCGACGGTGCGGCTGTAGCGCTCCGTCAGGGGCAGATCCTGCCCCTTGGCATTGCGCGCCAGCCGTGCCGCCAGCTGGCCCTTGCCGTCGTCGAGCAGCAGGATGCCCGTCTGCGCGCCGGTCACCCGGATGGCCCGGTCCACGGCGTGGGGCAGCAGCTCGCCCAGGTCGCGCGGGCCGTAGAGCTCTTCCACGCTCTCCATCAGGATGCGCACGTTGCGTCGATCGTGCTCGGCGTCGCCGGTCAGCAGATCCCAGGCCTTGGTGCTCGGCAGGGCAGTGCTCACGTGTCGGAGACCTCCAGGCGTACGCGCACGCAGCAACCGGGCCCAGCCCGCAGCCGATCGAACCGGACGGACATGCGATGGATCAGGTACAAGCCCCGGCCACGGGGCGACTCCATGTCGGGCGGCTGGCTCACGTCGCGGGTGAGCAGCGCCTGGGGGGCCTTGCCCGTGCCTGGGTCGGTGACCTCGAGCTGCAGGCCGCCGGGGAGCATCTCGATGCGCACCACGACGCGCTCGCTGCCGTCGTTGCGAGAGCCGTGCTCGATGGCGTTCTGGACCACCTCGGTGGCCACCAGGGCGGCGTCCTCGATCGCCTCCTCGCCCCAGCCCTGACCCGCGAGCAGCCCCTCGAACATCTTGCGAAAGGGACGCACCAGCGAGAGGTCGCTGGGAAGCTCGAGGGAAAGCGCGCCGGATAGCCCTTCGGTCATGACGGATGCCGTGGGTGCCGCCGCTCCGTGGAAGGCCCGTACCATACCCTCCCGCGCCCGCGTGCGGAAGACCCCGCCCGGGACCCGACCAGCGCCCACGTGCCCCCTTCCTGCCCCTCGATTCAGCCCTCCGGCCACGGCCGCTCCCCCTGGGTGGCGGCGTGATCGTCCTGGGCCTCAACGCCTACGGGCATGACGCGGCCGCGGTGCTGCTGGTGAACGGTCGCGTGGCCTTCGCCGCCAGCGAGGAACGCTACGACCGCGTGCGCCACAGCGGGGCCTTCCCGCGCGCGGCGATCGCCGCCGCGCTGGCGCACGCGGGCCTCAGGGAGCGCGACGTGGACGCCGTGGCCTTCCCCTGGAGCAAGGGCATGGCACGCGCGCGCAAGGCGCTGCACGTGCTGCGGCACTGGCCGCGCTCGCGCGCCTTCCTGCGCGAGCGCCCCGAGGAGCGTCTGCCCGACCGCCGCGGCTACCTGCGGGCCATGGCTGGCCTGCCGCGAGACCTCGAGGCGCTGGGGCTCGCGGCGCCGCTCGTGCGCGTCCCGCATCACCTCGCGCACGCACACAGCGCGCTGCTCGCCTTCGACGACCCGAGCGCTCCCACGGCGGTGCTCACCGCCGACGGCATGGGCGAGTGGACCACGGCCGCCACGTGGCGCTGGGACGGACGGCGCCTGACGAGCCTGGAGCAGGCCGTCTACCCGCACAGCGCGGGCAAGGTCTACAGCGCCGTCACGGCCTGGCTGGGATTCCGTCCCGAGAGCGACGAGGGCAAGACCATGGGACTGGCGGCCTACGGCGATCCGAACTCGTCCGCGGCCGCGTTCGTGCGCCGCCTGCTCACGCCGCACGCGCGCGGGCTGATGCGCGCTGCCACCCAGCGCCTGGGCTACCCCTTCGGCGAGACGCGCCTGTACGGCGAAGCCTTCCTGCGCGAGCTGGGACCCGCGCGAGCGCCCGACGAGCCGCTGCGCCCGGGCGACGCCGACGTGGCGCGCGGAGCGCAGGACGCGCTCGAGGCGGTACTGCTGCCGGCGGCCCGCCGCGCGCTGGCGGCGACGGGTGCCGCGAGGCTGGGCCTGGCCGGCGGGGTGTTCCTCAACTGCGCGCTCAACGGCAGCCTCTCGCGGGCGCGCGGTGTGAACGTGCTCCCCTTCCCCGTGGCGGGGGACGCGGGGGCGGCCTGGGGCGCGGCGGCCCGGGTCCACCAGGCGCGCACGGGCCGGGCGGCACAGCCCCTGACCACGCTGCGCCTGGGCCACGCCGTCGAGCCGGCCGAGGCTGCCGCCGTCGCCCCCGGCGCCCCCGTGGAGGCCGAGCCGGCGCTGGTCGAGCGCGTGGCGCGGCTCTTGCTTCGGGGCGGGGTGCTGGGCCTGTGCCGCGGCCGGGCCGAGCTGGGGCCGCGCGCCCTGGGCGGGCGCAGCGTCCTGGCCTCCCCCACCACCACCGGGCGGCGCGACGACGTCAACGCGCGCAAGGGCCGCGAGGCCTGGAGGCCGCTGGCCCCCGTGGTACGCGTGGACGCGCGGCACTGGTTTCCGGAGCTGGGCCCGAGCCCGCACATGATCTCGACCTTCCAGGCCTCCCCGCAGGCGCGGCTCGAGATCCCCGGTGCGGTGCATGCCGACGGCAGCGCGCGCGTGCAGACGCTCGACACGCACGGCGACCGCTTCCTCGCGGCGCTGCTCACGCGCCTCGAGGCGCTGGGGCACCCGCCCTGCGTGCTCAACACGAGCCTCAACCGCCGCGGCGAGCCGATCGTCACCAGCGCCGCCGAGGCGCTCGCCTCCGCGCGAGCCATGCGCCTGGACGCGCTGGTGCTCGCGGATCGCTGGCTCGACCTCAGCGTGTGAGCCGGGGGCGGCGCAAGAGGCTCTCGGGCGCCGAGGCCAGGAGCGTGGGCTGCGCCTCGCACGGTGACCAGCAGCCCGGGCAGGCGTCGCGCGCGATCACCGCACGGGCCGCGGCGGCCTCCGCGCCGTCGAGGATCGCGCCCAGGGGCTGTTCGCGCAGGTTGCCCAGCCGCCGCCCGTAGACGGTGCAGGGATAGACATCGCCGTTGGCGGCCACGAAGACGCTGGCGCGCCCCGAGAGGCAGGGCACGGGGCTGCGACCGCTGGCCAGGTGCTCGGGCAAGAGGCGCAGGTAGGCGGCCTCGAGCAGATCCTGCGGAGCCGCGGAGCGCGCCCGCCGCCGCAGGGCCTGCTGGACCGCGCTCGAGAGCGCAGGAGGCGGCCCGAGCGGGCTGCTCAGGTTGTCGTAGTAGTGCCCGCTCTGGGTGAAGACGTTGAGATGCAGGTCGTCGAGCGACGTGCCGGGCACGCGCGCAGCCACGGCCGCGAGGGCGGCCTCGACCTGCTCGCAGTTGGCATCCGAGAGCGTGTAGCCGAGGTAGGCGCGCACGCCGCTGAGCGCCCGCAGGCCGGCCCAGGTGCGGCACATGGCCTCGAAGGCGCCGGGGCGCCCGCGCAGCCGGTCGTGCAGCTCCGGGGGCCCCTCCAGGCTCACGGTCACGAAGACGCGCGGGATGCCCAGGCGCGCGATGCGCTCGACGCCGTCGAGGATGCGCTCGGTGCGCTGGCCCGTGGTGGGGAAGTCGAGCAGCGCCAGGCGCGGCAGGGCGGCGACCGCGGCCTCGACCACCTCCACGAGGTCGTCGCGCAGGAAGGGCTCGCCTCCGGTCAGGTTGAGCCAGCGGATCCAGGGCGCGGCGGCGAGAGCGCTGGCGAGCTCCGCCGGCGTGAGCTCGTGCGTCTTGGGCTTGCGCCAGATCAGGCAGGCCTCGCAGCGGCAGTCGCAGCGGTCGGTGAGCGCCACGATGGCCTTGAAGGGCCGCGTGGAGCCCAGGCGCACCTCCAGGGCCCGCCGGGCCAGGCCTGCGTAGCGCGAGGCGGCCGCCGCGCGGCCTCGCAGTCCGCCCCGCGGCGCGCTCATCGCCGTCCCGGGCGCACGAGGTCGATGATGGCGCGCTCCGTCTCCTGGAGCAGCCGTTGGGCCTCCTCGGGACGCCCCGTCCTCACGAGCAGCTCGGCGTGCAGCCGGGCGAGCTCGGCCGCGCGCCGTCGCGCCGCGGCCTCGCCCGGCGTGCCCCGGGCGGCCTGTGCCGCGACTTCGCGCTCGACGCGCAGGGCCTTCAGGGGGGCCTCGAGCTCCCCCACCAGCGCCTCGTCGTGGCGCTGGGCCGGCAAGGCCATGTCGGCCAGCACCGCTTGGCGCTGGGCGTAGCGCAGCGCCCGCGCCGCCCCGGTCTCCCCCCCCGGCGCCGTGGTAACCGACATCCAGGCCAGGAACCAGCGGCACTCGCGCTCCTTGAGCGGCGCACGGGCGGCCACCTGGGCCAGGTCGCCCGGGTCCACGCCGGCACGCGCGATGAACCAGTCGTTGGCGCGCTTCGCGCGCGCCAGGTCGCCCAGGTCGATGGAGGCGTCGCGCAGCCTGAGCTGGGTCTCGATGGCCTTGGCCTCGGAGCCGCGGCCGGCGTGGTAGCCGACCCGCTCCCAGACGCTCAGCGCGCGCTCCAGCATGGCGATCTGCAGCGCTTGCACCTCCGTGCGACGCCGAGCCAGGTCGCTGTTGGCCACCACCTCAGGGTCGTGGCTGACCAGCGAGCGAGCGAGGCTGCCCAGCTGGTCGGCCATCTGCCGGATGGCCTTGCCGTCGAGGGGGTTGAACTCCAGATAGGAGGTGTAGGCGCGCTCGGCATCTTGGTAGCGGCCCTGCTGCAGCAGCGCGAAGCCCAGGCCCTCGTAGGCGCGCCAGTTCGAGGGCCGGTCGGCGCGCACCGCCTCCCAGAGCGACTCGTCATCACGCCAGGCACGCGCTCGTTGCTGGCTCAGCAGGAGCAGGGGCACGGCCGCCAGCAGCAGCAGCAGCAGCCAGGCCGCGGGCTTGAAGCGCGTGGCCGCCAGCGCCGCGAGGGCGGCGCCCAGGCCCGCCGCCACGCACGGCAGCAGCGGGTAGAGGAAGCGCTCGGCGGCCAGCGTCTTGAGCGGCACCAGCACCTGCGAGACCGGCAGGAGCAGGACCAGCGCTCCCCAGGCGGCGAAGAGCGCCACGGCGGGCCGGCCGCGGAGCCAGGCCCACAGGCCCGTCAGCAGCAGCGTGAGCAGCAGGCCGGCGCCCAGCACCACGGCCGGCTCGCCCCACGAGAGCGGCACGGGCAGGTCGGTCTCGAACCGGAAGCCCGAGGGCCAGAGCAGCGCTCCCGCGTACCAGGCCAGGGCGGCCAAGGCGCCGCGCACGCTCGCGAGCACGTCGCCCCCGGGATGCTCCACCTGCGCCAGGGGGCCGGAGACGACCGCGAAGCGCAGGGCGAAGTAGGCGCCCACCACCAGGGCGAGCAGCAGCGCGCGAGCCCAGCTGACGCGCCGTGGCAGGGCCTCTGCCGGCGCGAGGGCTCGATCGCGCAGCAGCAGCAGGGCCGGCAGGACGATGGCCGACTCCTTGGCCAGGCAGGCGAGCAGGCACAGCACGGCCCCGCCGATCGTGCGCACGAGGCCGGGCCGGAGCAGGACCTTGAGCGTGAGCAGCAGCAGCGCGAGCGCCAGCAGATCGCCCTGCGAGGACACCCAGACCACGCTCTCCACGCCCACGGGATGGACGGCGAAGAGCAACGCGCCGGCGAGCGCCGCAGGTCCGGCCGCGCCCAGGAGCCGCCAGAGCAGGCGCAGCACGAGCCAGGCGTTGAGGGCGTGCAGCAGCAGGCCGACGACGTGCCAGCCCCGCGGTTCCAGGCCGAAGGCGCGCCGCTCGAGGCTGAACAGCAGCGTGCGCAGCGGCCGGTAGATGTCGGCCACGATCCCGCCGCCCCGCTCGCCCAGGCCGGTGCCGGCGGAGGCCGTGGACGGATCGCTGAAGAACTCGCTCGGGCTGGCGGCGAGCAACGCCTCGTTCTGCTGGATGAAGCGCGCGTCGTCGTAGACGAAGCCGGCGTCGAGGGCCGGCAGGTGGGCGAGCACCGCCGCCGCGAGAACCGCCAGCAGCGCCAGCCCGCGGCTGTTCACGCGCGTGCCTGCGCGTCCGAGCGACCGGGGGCCGGCACGCCGGCCAGCACGCGCCGGACGGCATGCACCACCTCGCCCACGGGGATCGACTCCATGCAGGTGAAGATGCGGCACCGGCTGCTGCGATGGCTGGCCGCCGTCAGGCACGGGCTGCACGGCAGGCCGCGGTAGAAGGCGCGCGAGCCCGGCGCCAGCGGACCGTAGAGCACGGGCGTGTTGGGACCGAACAGGGCCAGCGTGGGCACGCCGAGCGCCGAGGCCAGGTGCACGGGGCCGGAGTCATTGCTGACCAGCAGACGCGCCCCCGCCACCAGCGCGACCAGGCCCTCGAGCGACAGGGAACCGGCCAGGCTGGTGGCGCCCGGCCCCGCTGCCACCGCCACCCGCGCGGCCAGGTCGGCCTCGAGCGGCCCGCCGGTCACGAACACGCGGGCCCCCTCGGCCAGCGCCGCGCGCGCGGCGGCGGCGAAGCCCCCCTCCGACCAGCGACGGCCGGGGAAGTTGTCGCCGCTGCCCGGATGCACGAGCGCGTAGGGCCGGTTGCCCGTGCGCGCGGCCGCCTCGGCCGTGCCCGCGGCGCTGGGCAGCAGCCCGCCGGGGACGTAGGGCCCCGCCGGCACGCCCGCGGCCTCGGCCAGGTCGCGGAAGGACCGCGCGGCGTGGACATCCGCGCGCAGCGGCACCGTCACGGTGTAGAGGCCGTCGCGGGCCCGGCCCGGGGCGGCGAAGCCGAGACGTTGGCGAGCGCCTCCCAGACGCGCCAGGAGCGCCCCTGCGTGTGCAAAAGGCTCGAAGTCGAGGGCCAGATCGGGCGGGTCGCGCCGCAACCGCAGCGCCGCCCGCGCCAGGTCGAGCGCCGCCCGCACGGTCCCGTCGGCGCGGACGAGCAGGAGGTCGTCGGCCAGGTCGGCCACCAGGGGGCGGTTGCCGGCGAGCGTGGCGATGGTGAGCGCCGCCCCGGGATGGCGCGCGCGCAGGTCCTTCACGATGGGCCTGAGCAGCGCCCAGTTGCCCACGCCCCAGAGCTTCACCACGAGCAGGCGTCCTACGCGCTCCACGGGGGCCGGGGGATGCAGCAGCTCGCTCAGCCGGTCGACCGCGCCCAGGAGACCGGCCAGCCCCGCCCCCACGCGGCGATCGAGCGCCTTGGCCAGGCCCAGGCTCATCCGACCTCCACCCGTCCGCGCGCCGGCTGCGGCAGGGCCAGGTTCAGCTCGGTGTGGCAGTTCCACAGGCAAGCGGTGCAGCCGGCCAGACGCTCGCGCGCCTGGGCGTAGGCCCGGGAACGCCACAGGCGCGCCAGGGGCAGGCGTCCGACGGGCTGCTTCCTCTCCATGAACGGGAAGCAGGGGTAGACGTCGCCGTAGGCGTCCACCACCACGCTGGTCCAGGGCGCGTAGCACTTGAGCGGTGACGGCTCGCCGCGCAACGCGCGCGGCACGAGGTCGAGGTAGGCCAAGCTGTTGTCGATCACGCCCTGCGCGTGCCGCTCGCGCAGCACGGCCTGGGCCTGCGCCAAGGCCGCGGGGTCGGCGGGTGCCTCGCCCTGGCCGAAGTCATGGACCGGGATCACGCCCACGCGGTCGGCCCCGGCGGCCAGGGCCGTGTCCACCACCTCGCCCACGCGGCCCAGGTTCGCGGCCGTGAGCACGGTCACCGCCGTCAAGCGCGGGCCGTGACGCAACCCGCGGGCGCGCCGCAGCGCTTCGAGGGCCTGGGTGGCGGCCGCGAACGCGCCCACGCGCCCGCGCGCGGCATCGTGCGAGGCGGCGTCGGGTCCGTCGAGCGAGATGTTCACCGAGCGCACGCCGGTGGCGATCAGCTCGCGCGCGGTCTCGGCCACGCGGAACCCGTCGCTGTTGAGGTGCGCGTGCAGCCCCAGACGCGTGGCGGCCGCCAGCAGCTCCGGCAGGTCCTCGCGCAGCATCGGCTCACCGCCCGTGAAGCCCACGCCGGCCGTGCCGATGGCCTTGAAGTCGCGCAGCACGGCCAAGAGCTCGCGCGTCCCCAGCTCGCGATCCCCCGTCCGGCGGCGCGCGAGAGCGCGCGCGGGCAGGTCGCAGACGCGACAGCGCAGGTCGCAGCGGTAGGTCACGAGCAAGGTCCCGAGCGCCGGTCCCACCAGCGCGCGGCCGGAGGACGGCCCGAGGGCCGAGCCCACCCAGCGCAGCGCGAGGTCGAGCAGGCCCGGCAGGTCGCCGCGCCGCACGCGCTCTCCGACCACGTCGCCGTACTGGCGGCGCCAGCCGATCACGCGTGCACCTCGCGACGCGGCGCGGCCGGTTCGGGCAGCGCCGCGTGATCGAGGTGCGCGGGCTGCTCCAGCGGCGCAGGCTGCCCGGCCGGCGCAGGCGCCTGCAGGTGAGGTGCGCGGCGCGAGGCCTCCTCGGGGCGCGAGAAGCGCGGCGCCGCGGCGTCGCTGGGGTACTCCGTGCATCCGGCGCACAGCGCCGGCAGGTCGCCGGAGACGTGGCGGGCACGCAGCGCGCGCATGGCCGGGCCGTTCCAGAGGTCCGCCAGGCGGTCGCGTTCGACGTGGCCCACGGCCAGCGCGCCGTCGTGGTCCACGCAGCACACCGTGACGACGCCGTCACGCAGCACGACCAGCCCGCCGCGCCAAGGCTCGCGGCAGCGGGTGCGGCGCTCGCCGCGCGTGAGCAGCGGGATGGACTGCACGCGGTCCACGCGCCCCGTGTAGCGCGCCCGGAACGCCGCGGCCGCCTGCTCGGTCTCCGGCGAGACGACCATGGAGACGTCCACGGCCATGGGAGAGCGCCGTGCCTCACGCGCCGCGAGCAGCCGCTCGAGCCCTTCCTCCGTGCGCGCGAGCGGCACGCCACGCACGGCCTCGTGGGTGGCGGCATCGCCGTCCACCGAGAGGGTCACGCGCTCCACGCCCGCCTCGAGCAGGGCGGCCACGCGCCGCGCATCGAGCAGCGTGCCGTTGGTGGTCACGAGCGTGCGCGCACCGTGCGCGCGCGCCGCCAGGGCCAGTTCCAGGAACCGGGGATGGACCAGCGCCTCCCCCCACTGGAACAGCAAGGCGAACTCGAGCGGGCCGGCGCCGGCGAGGGCCCGGCGGAACGTCTCCTCGCGCATCAGGCCGGGGGGGC
>JANOFW010000346.1:0-1507 GCA_031413835.1 Planctomycetia bacterium | reverse complement strand
TGCGTGGATCAAGAAGATCCCCTCGGCCCGTCTGCGCACGCTCGTGAGCCGTCGCCTCGACGCGCTCCGGCCGACTGCAGCGCGGAGGGATCGCACCCGGCGCGCAAGGGGCTGAGCCGGCCGAAACTTCTCGGTTTCGAGCCTGGCTCGGTAGTGGGGGTCAGTCCTGCCGGTGCGGGTGGGGATGGCGGTCGCGGTTCGCCACGCGCCACGGCGCGCCGTCGCGGCGCGGGGCCTCCACGCGCGCGGGGAGGGTCTTGCGGCGCACCCAGTGGTCGAAGAGCCGGCCCTCGTCGTCGTAGGCCTTGAGGTCGAGGGTGCCGCCGAGCACGTTCACCAGCAGGTAGTGGTGGCAGGCGCGCACGTGCGCGGTGAACCACGAGCGGGCTGGCGCGTGCGTCTCGCCGTGGCCCCCCGCGCCCCCCGTCTGCACGTAGACCACGCCCCGCTCCTCGTCCACGCGACCCTCGCGCAGCGGCCAGGTGCGTTCGTAATCGTGCACGTGTCCGCAGAAGAGGACGTCCACGCCGCGGCGCTCGAGCAGCGGGATCACCGGGCGCGTGCGCGGATCGCCCTCCGCCGCGCGCGTGCGCTGCGCGTCGCCGTAGTCGTCGAGGTCCGAGGACCAGGGCGGGCGGTGCACGACCACGATCTTCCAAGGCGCCTCCGAGGCTCCCAGGGCGGCGTCGAGCCAGAGGAACTGCTCGCTGCCCTCCTCGAGCCCGCGTTCGCTGTCGATCAGGAAGAACTCGACGTCGCCGTAGCGCCAGGCGCAGCGGTGCTCCGGCGCCGGGTTGGCCACGTAGCGGTAGTAGAGCGGCGAGTCGAACTCGTGGTTCCCCAGCACCGCCAGGAACGGCACGTGGGCGAGCAGCGTGCGCGCGGGCGCGAAGAACTCCTCGCGCCACTCCCGCGCCTCGAGCCCGTCGCCCACGATGTCGCCGCAGTGGATCAGGAACGCGGGCCGCTCCGCGTTCACGCGGGCCGCCACGCGCTGCCACACGGAGGGCTGATCCTGCGTGTCGCCGACGACGGCGAAGCTCACGGGGGCTCCGGGGGCGGGCGCGGTGACGAACGCGGCCGGCTCGGTCGTGATCGTGGTCCCGCAGCGCGTCTGCGAGACCGTCGTGTAGTGAACAGTGCTGCCCGCCGTGAGCCCGGTCAACGTGACCTCGTGCAGCGTGTCCAGGCGCCCGTCGGTCGCCTCGCGGTCGAGCGGCGCCGCCGCCCCGAAGCGCACCACGCCTCGCGTGGGCTCGACGGTCTCCCACATCACGACCACGCTCGTGGCCGTGGGCTGCTGCAGCCAGGGACCGGCCTCCAGGCCGCCGCAGGTGCCCTCGCCACCGAGCGGCAGGGCCACCACGAGCAACGCACGCCCCCAGGTCCAGCGCCGTCCGGCCGTCCGACCTGGCGCGCCGCCCAGGCGCGCGGTCGGCAGGCGCGCGGGCATCACCGGCCACCTCGCGATCCGCTCCGCGCGCGGAGCCGCTCGAGCCTGAGGCCG
>JANOFW010000345.1:0-2665 GCA_031413835.1 Planctomycetia bacterium | reverse complement strand
GCAGGCCTCAGACCTTGCAGAACCCATTCCCATGCTCCTGCGTCACCGCCATTGACGGGCTCAAACGTATAAGTAGCTAGCGGCTCCTGCGACACCGCAGCGATCTGTGGCCTCACCTTCACGGTGTCCTTCCGGCAAGCGTGCATGACTGAGCAGTCGGCGGGGACTACGTTGGCCTGCTGATCGCCCTCGTGGTCGAGGGCGTCGGGAGGTAGACGATGGCGCGGCGAGCACGGCGCAAGCGTGAGCGGCAGGGAGGTCGGGAGGCCCACCCGCAGTTCGTGGAGTTCCTGGCGCCCCCCGCCGTGCCGCGGCCGGTGCGCGAGCTTGTGTTCGAGTGCGGCGACGCGCGGGGGACGTGGGTGCGGTTGGTGTGGCGCGACTCCGGGGCCCGGGGCGCGTGATCCAGCTCACGGCGCATATGCGGCTCCTGGCCGCGGTGGAGCCGGTGGACTTCCGCCGCGGCATCGACGGGCTGGCGCAGGTGTGCCGGGCGAGGCTGGGCGCGGACCCGTTCCTGGGGACGGTGTTCCTGTTCAGGAACCGCTCCGCGACGGCGGTGAAGGTGCTGGTGTATGACGGCCAGGGCTTCTGGCTGTGCCACAAGCGGCTCTCCAAGGGGCGGTTTGCGTTCTGGCCGACATCCTCGGAGCGCGCGACGCGCTCGCTCGAGCCCCACCAGGTGCAGCTCCTGCTCTCGGCCGGGGACCCGGGGGCGGGTGAGGTGCCCGAGCCGTGGCGCAGGTTGCCGCAGGCGCCGTGAAGAAGCGCACGGCGCGACCCGATCGATGAGGATGTCAGGCGCGAGGACGTCGATGGCGTCGAGCGAGAGGCCCCAGTTGCTCGAGAAGACCGCCGAGGAGTTGGCGGCCGTGGTGGCGCGTGTGCGCACGGGGGCGGCGGACGCGGCGGACGCCGACACGCTCGCGGCGCTGGTGGCGAGCCACTGCCTGCTCACGGAGCTGATCCGCGACCGCCAGACGACGATCGCGCGGCTGCGCCAGCTCCTGTTCGGCTCGCCCAGCGAGCGCCGCGACACGGTGTTCCCGCCACCCGCCGGCGAGGCGCCAGCCCCGCGCGTCGCTGCGGCGCCTGCCGAGGTGTCGGGCGCGGCGGCGGAGGAGCCGGCCCGCGCCGCGGCGCGGGGCCACGGCCGCCACGGCGCCGACGACTTCCCCGCCGCGGCGCGCGTGGAGACCGCGCACGGCACGCTTGACGAGGGCGACGGCTGCCCGCACTGCAAGGGCCGCGTCTACGCCCGGCCCCCGCAGCGCCTGGTGCGCATCGTGGGCCTGGCGCCCTTCGCCGCCACGGTGTACGAGCAGGAGCGGCTGCGCTGCAACCTGTGCGGCGAGGTGTTCACCGCCAAGGCCCCGGAGGGGGTGGGCGAGGAGAAGTACGACGCCTCGGCGGTGGCGATGGTGGCGCTCTTGCGCTACGGGCTGGGCATGCCCTTCTACCGTGTCGAGGCGCTCCAGGAGTCGGCGGGCATTCCGCTGCCCGCCTCGACGCAGTGGGACATGGTGGCGGGGGCGGCCCAGGCGCTGGCGCCGGTGAGCGACGCGCTCAAGGCGCTGGCGGCGCAGGGCGAGGTGCTGCACAACGACGACACGTCGATGACGGTGCTCTCGGTTCTGAAGGAGGGTCGCGACGAGGAGGGGCGCCGGGGCGTGTTCACGACCGCGGTGCTCTCGCGCGTGCAGGGGCGCACGGTGGCGCTGTACGCGACGGGGCGCCAGCACGCCGGCGAGAACCACGGCGACGTGCTGGCGCTGAGGCCAGAGGGGCTGGGCCCGCCAATCCAGATGTGCGACGCGCTGGAGCGCAACCTCCCCGACGGCCTGGCCACGATCGTGTCCAACTGCCTCGTGCACATGCGGCGCCAGTTCGTGGACGTGGCCGAGGCGTTCCCCACCGAGGTGCGCCGCGTGCTCGACGAGCTGGCGGAGGTGTACCGCGTCGAGGCCGCGGCGCGGGGACTCTCGCCCCAGGCCCGGTGGGCGCTCCACCAGGCGCACAGCGGGCCGGTGATGGACCGGCTGGCCCTCTTCCTCGCCGAGCTGCTCGACGAGAAGCGCGTGGAGCCCAGCTCGGGGCTGGGCAAGGCCATCGCCTACGCGCAGAAGAGGTGGGATCGGCTGACGCTCTTCCTCCGGGTCCCCGGGGCGCCGCTGGACAACAACGCCTGCGAGCAGGTCCTCAAGCGCGCCATCCTGCACCGGAAGAACAGCCTCTTCTACAAGACGCAGAACGGGGCGCGCGCCGGCGACCTCTTCATGAGCCTGATCGCGACGGCGCGGCTGGCCGCCGCGGATCCATTCCACTACCTCACCGAGCTCCTGCGCCACCAGCAGGAACTCGCCGCGGCCCCCGCCGAGTGGCTGCCATGGACCTACCGGGAGACGCTCGCCCGCAGCAAGGCCGCCGGGCCCGGCCCCTGACCCGGGCGGACCTCGACAGCACCTCGCTCCCACCTCCGCGCCGGCCCATCAACGCGGATCTACGCACGCTTGCCGGAAGGACACGGAGGTTCACTCGGAATAGCACTTTTTCGGTGCGGAGTTTCAGTCGGAGTAGCACTTTTCTGTCGAGCGCTCGTCAAGCGGGGTGAACGGAGGCCGGCCCCCCCGGTCCGCGGTGGGGGCTAGGGCGACAGGGCCCTCCT
>JANOFW010000344.1:0-8628 GCA_031413835.1 Planctomycetia bacterium | reverse complement strand
TGGAGCCAGGCGCAGCGCGAGCGCATCCGGGAGAGCCGCGTCGGCGCCACCCGCGCCCTGGCCCTGGAGCTCGCGCGCGCGGGCCGGGCGCCCAGGGTCTTCGTGCAGGCGTCGGCCGTGGGCGTCTACGGCGATCGCGGCAACGAGACTCTCACGGAGGAGAGCGCTCCCGGGAGCGGCTTCCTGGCGCAGGTGGGGCAGGACTGGGAGGCCGCGGCGGCGCCGCTGGCCGACGCCGGCTCGCGCGTGGTGGCGCTGCGCCTGGGAGCGGTGCTCTCGCCCCGCGGCGGCGCGCTCGCGAAGCTGCTCCCGCCCTTCTCGCTGGGGCTGGGCGGGCGCATCGGCAGCGGGCGTCAGCACATGAGCTGGGTGGCGCTCGACGACGCGCTCGACATCGTGCTGCGCGCCTTGCAGGACGAGCGCCTGCGCGGGCCGGTGAACGCCGTGGCGCCCGAGCCGGTCACGAACGCCGCGCTGGCGGCCACGCTGGGTCGGGTGCTGCGTCGCCCGGCCTGCCTGCCGCTGCCGGGCTGGGCCGCACGACTGCTCGTGGGGCCGATGGCGCGAGAGGTGCTGCTTGCCTCTCAACGCGCCGTGCCGGCGAAGCTGCTCGCGCTCGGGCACACGTTCCGGTTTCGGGAGCTCGAGAGCGCGCTGCGCCATCTTCTGGGGAGGCGCCCCTGAGCCCCGTGCCCTCCGAGCGGGTGCGCGCGCTTGGCGAGCGCCCCGTGCGCGGCGAGCGGCGCTTCGTCCTCTACTGGATGACCGCCTTCCGGCGCACGCGCAGCAACTTCGCCCTGCAGCACGCCGTCGAGCGCGCCCGCGAGCTCGGCAAGCCCTTGGTCGTGCTCGAGGCGCTGCGCGTGGGCTACGAGCACGCCTGCGAGCGCTTCCACCGCTTCGTGCTCGACGGCATGGCCGACAACGCCCGGGCCTGCGCGAAAGCCGGCGTGACCTACTACCCCTACGTGGAGCCCAGGCGGGGCGCGGGGCGTGGGCTCCTTGCGGCGCTGGCCCGCGAGGCCGCGCTGGTGGTGGGCGACGACTGGCCCTGCTTCTTCCTGCCCCGCATGCTCGCGGCCGCTGCCAGGCGCGTCGATGTGCGCCTGGAGGCCGTGGACGCCTGCGGAGTGCTCCCGCTCGCGGCCGCGGGCAAGGCCTTCCCTACGGCCTACGCCTTCCGGCGCTTCCTGCAGAAGTCGCTGCGCCCGCACCTCAAGGCCTTGCCGACCCGCGAGCCGCTCAAGAACGCTCGCCTGCCGCGCGCGGTGGCGCTGCCGAAGAAGGTGCGCGCGCGCTGGCCCGCCGCCACGCAGGCGTTGCTGGCCGGGGAGCCGAGCGCGTTGGCGGCGCTGCCCATGGCGCACGGCGTGCCGTCCACGGGGGAGCGCGGCGGGGCGCAGGCCGGGGCCCGCGCGCTCCGGCGCTTCGTCGCGGCGAGGCTCGGGCGCTACGCCGAACGCAACGAGCCCGCGAGCGAGGTGACCAGCGGGCTCTCGCCCTACCTGCACTTCGGGCAGGTCGGGTCGCACGAGGTGCTGCAGGCCGTGCTCGCCGCCGAGGGCTGGAGCACGGCGCGGCTCGCGGACCGTGCGAACGGTCACCGCGAGGGCTGGTGGGGTGTCTCGGCGGCGGCGGAGGGCTTCCTCGATCAGCTCGTCACCTGGCGCGAGCTGGGCTTCGTGGCCAACCGCTACGGACCGCCGCCGACCTCGCTGGCCGCCCTGCCGGCGTGGGCCCAGCGCACGCTGGCCGAGCATGCGGGCGACCGGCGCGAGCACCTCTACGACCTCAAGGCCTTCGAGCGGGCGGAGACCCACGACGAGCTGTGGAACGCGGCCCAGCGCCAGCTGGTGCGCGAGGGACGCTTGCACAACTACATGCGCATGCTGTGGGGGAAGAAGATCCTCGAGTGGAGCGCCTCGCCGGCCGACGCGCTCGAGACGCTGCTGACGCTCAACGACCGCTACGCCCTCGACGGCCGCGACCCGAACAGCACCAACGGCATCCTGTGGGTGCTGGGACGCTTCGATCGGCCCTGGGGACCCGAGCGCGCCGTCTACGGCCAGGTGCGCTACATGTCCTCGGCGAACACGGCCAGGAAGCTCGACGTCGGTCCCTATCTGCTGCGCTACGCCGCGAGCCCGACCGCCTCCCGAGCGCGGTGATTCGGGCCGCACGGGCCCCGGCGCGGGTCGGGGCCCGACCCACGCAGCGCCGGCGTTGGGAAAAGTGGGCGGCACAAGCCCTTGCGAACACGCGGCTTGCGCCGATTCGGGTCGCGACGGTCAGGTGCCCGCTTGTCAGGGCCTCTGCCGCCCGCTAGCCTGCGTCGCGGAGCTTGGCGGTTGCTCCAGAGCGTAAAACTTTCCTTCTCATTCCACACATTTCCCCTTTTCTCCAGAAAGTTGCCGCCAGCTCCACTTCGCGGCCCGCTGGATCGCCGGGGACCTCTGAACACGCTCTGGTCGGTTCGTCCTGTCGGCGCCCATCGCGCGCCCCGCGATCGCCGTGCTCCCACCCCCTTTGGTCGGCGGCGCAGCATCACTTTCCGGTAGGGTCCGGGGATGCCGACGCCGTTGGTGGTGGCCCGCGACATCGATGCCTCCTACGGCGAGGGACGCTTGGCCACGCCCGTGCTGCGCGGGGCCTCCTTCACGCTCGAGCGCGGCACGTTGACGGCGGTGACCGGGCAGTCGGGCTCGGGCAAGACCACGCTGCTCTCGCTGCTGGGCGGGCTCGACCGGCTCCAGCGCGGCTCGATCGTGGTGGACGGCTCCGACCTCGCGGCCCTCTCGCGCGCGGCGCTCTCCGCCTACCGTCGCGCGCAGGTGGGCTTCGTCTTCCAGGCCTTCCACCTGCTGGCCCACCTGACGGCGCGCGAGAACGTCGAGACCGCGCTCGTGCCGCTGGGCGTCACGCGGCCGGAGCGCCGGCGGCGCGTGGCCCTGGCGCTCGAGCGCGTGGGGCTGGGCGCGCTGGGCGAGCGCTTCCCGCAGCAGCTCTCGGGCGGCGAGCAGCAGCGCGTGGCCGTGGCCCGTGCCTGCGTGAAGGAACCCCTGCTGCTGCTGGCCGACGAGCCCACCGGCAACCTCGATGACGAGAGCGCCGGGCCCGTGCTCGAGCTGATCCGCGGCGAGCGCGGCACGCGCACGGTGGTGGTCGTGACGCACGACGCCGAGGTGGCCACCGGGGCCGACCGGCGGCTGGTCGTGGCGCACCACCGCGTCGAAGAGGCCGCGTGCGCGCCGCGCTGAGGCTGCTGGCGGGGGCGGGGGCGCCAGCCCTGGGTCTGGCCGCGCTGGCGCTGATGGTGGTGGGCACCGTGGCCGGCGGGGCACGTGCGCGCGCCACCCTGCTCGCCACGCGCGCCGGAATCTATGAGCGCTTGGCCTTGGCCGACCTCGAGCTGCGCATCTCGCCCACGCAGCGCGGGGTGCTCACGCGCCCGCGAGGCGGGGCGCTCTCGGGCGTGCCCCTGCCGGCGGGGATCGCCTGGGCCGAGGAGCGCGCCCTGGTGCTCGGCCGGCTGACGGGTGGCGGGGCGCGCGGCGTGCTCACGCTGGTTCGGGTGCTGCCGGCCGAGGGCCCGCCGCGCCTGGACCGCCTGGAGATCGAGCCCGGCGGTCGCTACCCCGGGCCCGAGGAGGCGGCGCTGGTCGTGGACCGCAGCGTGCGCGACCTCTTCGGCCTGGGCCTGGGCGCGCGCGCCACGCTGCGCGTGGGCGAGGAGGAACGCGACCTGCCCATCGTCGGGGTGGCACTCTCGCCCGAACATCTGATGGCGCCCGCGCACCCGGCCTACGGTTTGCCCTTGAAGGGCACGGCGGCCGTCGTGGGCGTGTCGTGGGCCGCCGTGAAGGACGTGCCGCGCGCGGGCCAGAGCACCTCGCTCTTGTTCCGCTACGGGGACGGTGGGGACGAAAGCCCCGAGGACCTCGCGGCGCAGGAGGCGATCGTGCTCGAGGAGGCCCAGGAGATGGGCGTCCACGTGCGCGAGAGCGTGCCCACGGCGCGCGAGCCGGGGCGGCTCTTCAGCGACTTCCTGCTGACGCAGTTCGACCTCTACCTGCCCGCGATGGTGGGCGCCTTCGCGCTGCTGGGCCTGCTGCTGCTGGCGCTCTTCACCGCGCGCGGCGTGGATCGGCGGCGGCGCGAGGTGGGTGTGCGCCTCGCCCTGGGCCAGACGCCGTGGAGCATCGTGGCGGCCTTCCTGCCCGCGCCGCTTGCGGGCACGCTGCTGGGCCTCCTGCTGGGCGCCTGGCTCCATGGGCCGGTGGCGGCCGCGACCGCCGGCACCTGGGGCCGCTCGATGGGATTCCCCCCGTTGGTGGATGCCGGCGCGCCGTGGGCGGTGGTGCTGCTCGCCGGCGCGGCGACGCTGCTCACGGCGCTCGCGGCCGGCGCGCTGCCCGTGCTGCGCCTGGCACGCCGCGCGCCCGCGCGCCTGCTGCACGAGAGCGCGCTCTCCGCCCCCCGGCCCCCTGGGATGCTCGGCAGGCTGCTCGCCCGGGCGCGTGGGGCCTTGGGCCTCTCGCCGCCGCTGGCGCTCGCGCTGGCCGGCGTGGCACGCCGTCGTCGGGACACCCTGGGCGCGATCGTGGGCGTGGGACTGAGCGTGGCCCTGGTGCTGGCGTTCCTGGCGGTGCACGTGAGCCATCGCGTAGAGGCGCGCCGGGCCATCCAGACCTCCACGCGTTCCGCCACGCTGCACTTCGACGAGCCCCAGGCACCCGCGACCCTGGTGTCGGTGGCGCAGGCGCTCGAAGGAGCGCTCGAGCCGGTGGTGGCGCGCCTGGCGCGGCTCTCCACCCCCGGCGGGCTCGAGACGCGTCGCCTGTGGGGCGTGGCGGCCCACGGCTGGGTGCAGACGCAGGCGCTGGCGGAGGGGCGCCCCCTGGCGAACGACGAGGCGGCCGAGGCGCTGATCGACGTCTGGATGGCGCGGCGCGACGGCCTGGGGCTGGGTAGCACGCTGACGCTGTTCCCCGACCCCCAGGCCCCCGAAGGCGAGACGCTTACGGTCGTCGGCGTGCTCGACGGCATGAGCATGGGGCGCCTGCTCGTTCCGCTGGGCGTGGCGCGCCGCATGTACACGTTGGGCCAGGGGCCGGAGGCCCTGGCGACCGGCGCGATCGTGGCCTCGCCGCTCAACGCCGACGTGCTCGAGGCGCGCCTGGCCGCGCTCCCCGGGGTGGAGTCGTTCATGCTCGCGGCGCACGCGGTGGAGCAGGTGGACTCGGCCTTCAGCGGCTCGCTGGGCGTGCTCATGCTGGGCCTCTTCGCGGCCGTGGGCGTGGCGCTGCTGGTGCTCGGGCTCCTCGCTCTCGAGGACCGCCGGGAGCGCGCGCCGGAGGTGGCGCTGCTCGATGCGCTGGGCTGGCGCGCGCGCGATCTCGCGCTGGTGACCGTGGGCGAGGTGCTGGCGCGCGGCGTGCCGGCGCTGCTCTTGGCCGGCCTCTTGGCTCCGTGGCTAGCGGGGCTGTTCCTGGCGCAGATCGAGGCCGTGAACCACTACCGCGTGGCGCTGCACGTGCCCGCGTGGCTGGTGCTGGCCGTGCTCGGGCCGGCCCTGCTGCTGCTGCCCCTGGCCGCGCTGCCTGCGCTGCGCCGAGCGCGCGGGCAGGCGCCGGGTCGCGTGCTGCGCAGCATCGCGCCCGAGTGAGGGGTAGCGCGACGCAGCGGCTCAAAGGCGGGGGGCTGGGGGGGCCGAAGGCCCCGGTTGCAGGTGCGCGGCCCAGGTACGATGCGGGGATGCCCTGGCGTCGCCTGCCGCTCCTCTTGCTGCTCGTCGGACTCTTCGTCTGGGCCGAGCAGGCCTCGCGCCCGGCCCAGGGCGAAGAGGGCTACCTCGAGCGCTTGAAGCCCGGGCACTGCCCCTGCGACCAGGGCCAGGCCTGCTGGCACTACCTGCGCTCGCCCCTGAAGCCGCCGATCGACAAGTGCCGCTGCGGCTGCTGCCTGGCGGGCGGCACCTGCGAGGGCCGCGACCGGCCCAAGGGCACCAGCGGCGCCTGCTGGGGCAGCGGCAAGGAGGAGTGCTTCTGGAAGCGCCACGCCTACTCGTGGAAGCTCCAGTGCAGCGAGTGCTGGACGAACGTCGAGTGCGACTCGTGCGACGCCGACCTGGGCAACCGCGACCCGAAGGTGGTCGAGATGCTCCAGAAGCAGCTGGTCTTCGAGGGCAGCACCAAGAAGTGGCCGCTCACCATGGTGCGCTCGCCGCACTTCTACATCATCACCGATCTCGAGCGGCAGGTGAAGGTGCCGGTGGACGGCGGGGCCTTCCGCCTCGCCAGCGCGCACGAGGTCGCGCACCTCTACGCCCAGCGCTGCGAGCAGGCCTGGAACGACTTCGTCCACTGGTTCAGCCCTGCCGTCAACATGCCCAAGCCCATGGCCGTCTTCCTGGTGAACAGGAACCAGACCGAGGAGCAGATCCAGGCGCGCTACTTCGGCAGCGCGCGCACCGACATGGTCTACGGCTCGGGCGGCGGCGACCGCATCTCGGGCGGCTTCGCGGGCAACGGCTTCTGCGGCTGCTACCAGGAGGAAGGCAGCGACCTGAGCCTGCACGCCTACTGCCGGCACATGATCGGGCACATCATGTTCTCGTGCTGGGCGGGCGGCTCGCCCTTCCCCAAGGAGTGCCCGATCTGGGCCTTCGAGGGCGCGGCCTACTTCCTGGAGAAGCTGCTCCCCGAGCACTTCGACATCGCGCACTACTGCACCAGCGAGACCGCTGCACCCACGGGCAGCCCCAAGGACTGGGACAAGAAGGCGCGCGGGCAGGCCGCGGGGCGCCTGGACCCCATAGAGACCTGGTTCGGTCGCGGCTCGCTGGGCTCCTTCGCCTACGACGACCGCATCCGCTCCTGGTCGGTCTTCGACCTCGCCCTGCGCGAGGACCGCGACCGCTGGCTCAAGACCTTGAAGCTCGTGCGCACGGGCGGCGGCGAGGGCCCGGCCTTCCGCGAGGGCATGGGCTTCACGGCCGACGAGTTCCACAAGCGCTGGGTCGAACGGCTCACGGGCAAGCGGCCCACGCTGGGCGAGCTCAAGAATGAGGAAGACCCGGACGTCGCCGGCAGCCGCGAGCGCCAGCGCATCCGCGAGGAGCAGGAGCCCGACCTCCTGGCGGGCCTGATCCGCGGCCTGGAGAAGATCGAGGACCTGAAGATCCTGCAGGTCGTCGTCGGCCGCCTCGACCACCCCAGCGACCTGGTGCGCGAGTCGATCCTGCTCGTGCTGCAGCGCAGCAAGAAGCCCGAGGTGATCACCTGGCTGCGCACCGAGGGCCTTAAGCACAAGGACTCGCTGGGCCGCGCCGGCGTGGCCCGCGTGCTGGGCCTGGCGCGCGACGCCGAGGCCCGCCCGGCCCTCGAGGCCCTGCTGGTGAACGACAACCACTGGCTGGCGCGCGCCAACGCGGCGCAGGCCCTGGCGCGCATCGGCGACAAGGCCTCGCTGCCGGTGCTGGTGACCGCCTTGGCCGAGAAGCAGCCCAAGCCCTGGATCGCCATCGCGGATGCGGTGGCGGCCTTCGGCGAGCGCAGCAAGGAGGCCTCGCTGGCCTCGGCGCCCATGCTCTCGCACAGCGACTGGCAGGTGCGCCTGACGGCCTGCCGCGGACTCGTGCGCTACGGCACCGAGGAGGCGCTCGACGCCTTGATCGAGCGCTACGAGACCGAGGGCGGGCGGCTCCACAAGGAACTGCGCGCCGCGTTGATGGCCGTGTCGCGCGACGACCTGGGCGAGAACGCCGACACCTGGCGCAAGTGGTGGGCGGAGCAGAAGCTCAAGCACGCAGGCCAGCTGCCCCCCGACGTGCCGCAGCCCAAGAACCCCAACGACGACCGCTACGCCAAGCCCAAGCCGCCCACGAACGACGAGCCGCGCTACTACGGCCGGCGCATCTTCTCGCGCGCCATCGGCTTCGTGCTCGACACCAGCGGCTCGATGGAGACCACCATCAAGGTGCCCCCCGAGGCGGTCAAGCGCCTGGGCGACGTGCCCAGCGAGGGCACGCGCGGGCTGATCGCCAAGACCGCGCTGACCGTGGCGCTGCGCAGCCTCGACCCTCGAGCGCGCTTCCAGCTGGTGTTCTTCTCCTCCGACGTGCGCCCCTGGAAGGACGGCTTGATCCCCGCCTCGGGGGGCAACGTGGAGTCGGCCGTGGGCGCGGTCGAGTCGGCCGCGCTGGCCGGCGAGACCAACATCCACGGCGCGCTCAAGGCCGCCCTGGGCCTGCACGAGAAGTCCACGCTCGATGCCACGCTCGACCCGATCCCCGACACGGTCTACTTCCTGACCGACGGCTCCCCCACGCGCGGAGAGATCACCTCGACGCCCGAACTGCTCTCCTGGTTCGAGGACCTGAACCGCTTCGCCAAGGTCGAGATGCACGTGATCGCGCTCGGTACCCTGGGGCTCGACCTCGAGTTCCTGGGCGCGCTGGCAAGGGCCGGCGGCGGCGAGTTCATCCACGTGCCGGAAAGGTGAGGGCGCAGCGCCCTCGCCTTTCCGGCATGGACAGAGGCGCTGACGGACCTGGTGGGCGTGACCATTCCGGGCCCCGACGTCGCGGTACACCAATGCGCCGCAGGTGAGTAGGTGGGGTCAGGCACC
>JANOFW010000343.1:0-17542 GCA_031413835.1 Planctomycetia bacterium | reverse complement strand
GGTCTAGAGTTTTGACGATGGGATCTTTAATACATAAATTTTAAGTGATATTTTTTGAATAATTTTATTCGTCAGCTGAGACCGACCAAAATCATATATACATAGTTGAATAGTATAAAGTGCCACCGGGCGCACCACCAGGGCGGCTCTGGGCGCGGGGCGCGCGAGCCCTTCGCCCTGGCGGGGACCACGGCACGCTACGCCCCCGATCGCAGTGTGGACGTGCGCCACACGCGGCTCGAGCTGCGCCTGGATCCCACGCGGCGGTTCATCGCGGGCACCGCGACCCACACCGTCGTGGCCCTCGACGAGGGCGTGACCGAGATCGAGCTGCACGCCGACGAGCTCACGATCCTCTCCGTGGCCGACGGCGCGGGTCGGGCGCTGCCCTTCACCCATGCCGAGGGACGCGTGCGCATCCGCCTGCGCGCTCCGCTGGCGCTGGGCGCCGAAGCCAGCGTCACGCTGGCCTACGAGGGCTCCCCGCGCCGGGGCCTCTACTTCGTCGCGCCCGACGTCCACCACCCGGACAAGCCGCACCAGGCCTGGACCCAGGGCCAGGACGAGGACAGCCGCTACTGGTTCCCCTGCTTCGACCATCCCGGCGAGAAGGCCTCCACCGAGATCCTGGCCCGCGTTCCCGCGCGCTACCAGGCGCTCTCCAACGGCGCGCTGGTCGGCCGCACGCCCCACGAGGACGGCACGGTGACCTGGCACTGGCGTCAGGCCCTGCCCCACAGCGCCTACCTCGTGACCCTGGTGGTGGGGGAGTTCGAGGAGGTGGCGCTCGAGAGCCCGCGCGTGCCGCTGACGGTCTGGGTGCGGCCGGGCCAGACCGGCCGCGTGCAGGCTGCGTTCGGGCGCACGGCCAAGATGCTGGAGGTCTTCGAGCGCCGTTTCGGGGTCGCCTATCCGTGGGAGAAGTACGCCCAGGTCGTGGTCGAGGACTTCATCTTCGGCGGCATGGAGAACACCAGCGCCACGACGCTCATCGACGTCGCGCTCTTCGACGAGCGCGCGGGCCTCGACTACGACGCCGACGACCTCATCGCCCACGAGCTCGCGCACCAGTGGTGGGGCGACCTGCTCACCTGCCGCGACTGGCCGCACGCCTGGCTCAACGAGGGCTTCGCCACCTGGTGCGAGACCGTGTTCAAGGAGGAGCACCTGGGGGGCGAGGAGTCTGCGTACGAGCGGCACACCCAGCGCGCGGGCTACCTCGAGGAGGACGCGGCCGACTACCGGCGCGCCATCGTGGACCGGCGCTACGCGGAGCCCATCGACCTGTTCGACCGCCACCTCTACGAGAAGGGCGGCTGCGTGCTGCACATGCTCCGCAAGGAGCTGGGCGAGGAGCCCTTCTGGCGCGCGATACGCACCTACGCGGAGACGCACGCCGGCCAGAGCGTGGTGACCGAGGACCTGATCCGCGCCGTCGAGCGCGCCACCGGGCGCAACCTCGAGTGGTTCTTCGACCAGTGGGTCTTCCGCGGCGGCCATCCCGAGCTCACCTGCGTCTGGGCGTTCGACGGCAAGCGCAAGGACCTGGCGCTCACCCTGCGGCAAGGCCAGGCGGGCGACGAGCTGACTCCGGAGGCCTTCCGCTTCCATGTCGAGGTCGAGGCCGTCTTCAAGGGAGGGCGCCGCCAGCGCCATCGCTTGGAGGTCACGCGCCGCGACCACACCCTGCACATCCCCTGCGACGAGGCGCCCGAGCGCGTGCGCTTCGATCCCGACGGAGACTTGCTGGCGACGGTCGAGCTCGAGGGGGGCGCCGACGGGCACCGGACGGCGCTGGCCAAGGACGAGGCCGTGATCGTGCGCGTGCGCGCCGCCGCCGCGCTGGCCAAGGACGCGACCCAGGCGACCGTGGACGCGCTCGCCAAGGCGCTCCACGATCCCTTCTGGGGCGTGGGCGCGGAGGCCGCCGCCGCGCTGGGGCGCGTGCGCACGCCCGCAGCCCGCGACGCGCTGGTGGCGGGGCTCACGGCGGTGAAGCACCCCAAGGCGCGTCGTGCGCTGGCCGCCGCGCTCGGGGCCTTCCGCGGCGACGCCGTCGTCGGAGAAGCGCTCGCGCGCCTGCTCAAGCGCGGCGACCCGAGCCTGTTCGTGGAAGCGACCGCCGCGGCGGCCTTGGGCGCCGTTCGCGCTCCCGGCGCCTTCGAGACCCTGGCCCACGCCCTGGCCACGAAGGAGTCGTGGATCGAGACCATCCGCATGGGCTGCGTGCGCGGGTTGGCGGCGCTGGGCGACGAGCGCGCCGTCCCGCTGCTGCTCGAGCGCCTGGCGCCTCGAGAGGCCATGCGCCTGCGCTCGGCGGCGGCGGGCGCCCTGGCCGTCCTGGGCCGGCGCCTCGTGCAGCGCGAGGCCGTGCGCGAGGCGCTCGTCGACCTGCTTGGCGACGCCTCCTTCCCGGTGGTCAGCAACGCCATCGTCGCGCTCAGGGTCCTGGGCGACGAGCGTGCCCTCGGAGCCCTCCACGCGTTGGCCGAGTCCGGTGCCGACGGCCGCGTCAAGCGCGCCGCGCGCATCGCGGCGGGTCGCATCGGCCGCGGCGCGGAGCGCACCAAGGAGGTCGCGCGCCTGTCCGACGACCTCGAGGGCCTGCGCCGTACGAACCTGGACCTGGTCTCGCGGCTGGAGCGGCTTGAAGGCAAGCTGGCGCCCCCCGCCAAGGCGTCTCGCACGCCGAAGGCCAAGGGCGCCGGGAAGCCGCGCCGGACGGGCAAGGCCTCCGTAGCGCGCCCGCGCGGGCGGCGCAAGCGCTGATCCAGGCCCTGTTCCTCGCCTTCTCCGACGTTATGCTCGGCGCCTTCGCTTGGAGGCCGGCATGCGCGCGCGCTACACGATCCGTCTGGAGCAGCCCGACCACCACGTGATCGGCGTGGAGGTCGTCTTCGAGGGGCTCACCGCGGGCCCCGTGCGCGTGGCCATGCCGCAGTGGGTGCCGGGTCACTACGCGATCCAGAACCAGGCGCGCTTCGTGCAGGACCTGGAGGCCAGCGTGCGCGGGCGCCGCGTGGCCGTGCGCAAGGTGGGCAACCAGGCCTGGGACGTCGAGACCGGCGGCGCCTCCACGCTGACGCTGCGTTACGACGTCTTCAGCCACCACCTGGGCAGCAGCTCCTGCTTCTACGACGACACGCAGTGCCAGATCCACGGCGGCGCGGCCTTCGTCTACGTGGTGGGCCACCAGGACGCTCCCAGCGAGCTGGTCGTCGCCAAGCGGCCTGCCGGCTGGAACGTGGCCACGGGCTTGAAGCCGGCGGGCAAGAACCGCTGGCGGGCGCCCACCTACGACGATCTGATCGACTGCCCGGTCAAGATCGGGCGCTTCCACCACGAGACCTTCAAGGTCCGCGGCGTCCTGCACCATGTCGTGCTCAGCGACCTGGGCGACACGGTCAAGAACCTGCCGCGCCTGGTGAAGGACACCAAGGCCTTCGTCACCTGGGTGGGGGACATGTTCGGGGGCTTCCCCTACCGCGACTACTGGTTCCTCTACGACCTCTCGCCCACCCGCTGCAAGGGCGGCGCGCTCGAGCACAAGAACAGCACGCACCTGGCGTTGCAGCTGCGCCTGGACTCGAGCGACCCCGACGACTACGCCTGGATCGTGGCCGTGGGCTGCCACGAGTACTTCCACACCTGGAACGTCAAGCGCATCCGGCCGCAGCCCCTGGGCCCCTTCGACCTGGGCCGCGAGCAGCACACCACCGACCTGTGGATCGCCGAGGGGCTCACCGACTACTACGCCTGGTACGCGCTGCGCCGTTCCGGCGTGCACACGCCCAAGGACTACCTGACGCACCTGGGCCGCTACATCGACCGGCTGCACGACATGCCGGGCCGCGCCTCGATGACCCTGCGCGAGGCCTCCTGGGAGACCTGGAACCAGTCGTTCTGGACCGCGCGCCACAGCGCCGAGGAGACCAACGCCCTCAACCGCTTCGTGGACTACTACACCAAGGGCGCCATCGTGGGCGCGTTGCTCGACATCGAACTGCGTGCCGCCACCAAGGCGCGCCGCGGCCTCGAGGACGTCTTCCGCGCGCTGTGGAAGACGCACGACCAGCCCCAGGGCTTCGCCCAGGGCGACTTCGAGGACGTGGTGGAGCGGATCGGCGGCAAGCCCCTGCGCCGCAGGCTCGAGGGCTGGGTGGGCAGCACCAAGCCGCTCGACTACGCCACCACCTTCCGCAAGGCCGGCCTCGCCTTCACCCTGGTCAAGCCCACCAAAGACGAGGACGGCGCTCGTCGCAGGCGCAAGATCCTGGGCGCCTACGGGATGGAGATCGACGACGCCAAGGAGTTCCCGGCCGTCACGAACGTGACGCAGGACACTCCCGGCGCCCGCGCCGGCGTGAACCGCGGCGACGTGCTGCTGGCCGCGGACGGCGAGAAGCTCACGCGCGAGTCGTGGGGACGACTGCTCAAGGAGCGCCCCGCAAGCCGTCCCGTCGAGCTGACCCTGTTCCGGTACGAGCGCCTGCGGCGCGTGCGCGTCCTGCCGCAGGACGACAAGCGCTTCGTCGCTCGGCTGGCGACCGACGCCAAGGCCTCCAAGCCGGCGCTGGCCGTGCGCAAGGCCTGGCTCGGCAGCGCGGAGGCCGTCAGCACCCACCCCGCCGCGCGCTGAACGGCCTGCGGGTAGGATTCGTAGCATGGGCCCGCGCGTCATCGTCTTGGGCAGCGTGCAGGATGGGGGCCTGCCGCACGCGGGCTGCGCCTGCGCGGCCTGCGCCGCGGCGCGCGTCGATCCCGCGCTGGCGCGTCGCGTGGCCTCGATCGGCATCGTGGGCGCCACGGGCAAGACGCTCCTGGTGGACGCCACGCCCGACATCACGGCCCAGATGGCGGCGCTGGCGCAGGCCGCCGGCCGCGAGCGGCTCGTGCCCGACGCGCTCGTGGTCACCCACGCCCACATCGGCCACTACCTGGGCCTGGCCTACCTCGGCCGCGAGGCCATCGATGCGCGTGGCGTGCCGGTCCTGTGCACGAGCCAGATGGCCGCGTTCTTGAAGACCAACCGCCCCTGGAGCCACCTGGTCGAGCGCGGCCAGATCGTGCTGCAGCGCACCCGGCCGGGCGACCCGCTCGAGTTCGATGGCGTGGACGTGCGCGCCTTCCTCTCACCCCACCGCGGGGAGGACACCGACACGCTGGGCTTCGAGCTCTGCGGCCCGTCGCGCCGCCTGCTCTACGTCTCGGACGCCGACGTGCTGCCGCCGGCGCTGGTCGAGCGCGTCCACGAGGCCGACGTGGCGCTGCTCGACGGCACGTTCTTCTCGCCCGACGAGCTGCCGCATCGCGACATCCTGGCCGTGCGCCACCCCTTCGTGCGCGACAGCCTGACCACGCTGGCCGGGGTCCCGGGCGAGGTGTGGTTCACGCACCTGAACCACAGCAACCCGCTGCTGCATCCCGACCCGGCCCGTCGCCCCGTTCTCCCGCCGCGCTTCGGGGTCGCGCACGAAGGCCAGACCTTCGCCCTCTGAGCTTCCTCAGCGCAGGGACGTCAGGGCGCGGCCCCCGTCGAGGGCGTGGAGGCCCCCGGTGATCCAGCGCGCGCGGTCGCTGACCAGGAAGGAGATCAGCTCGGCCGCGTCCCTGGGCTCGCCCACGAAGCCCAGCGGGTGCGTCTCCTTCGAGCGCTTGAGGAAGCCCTCGTAGTCGGGCACGGTTCCCGTGGCCTTGTGGAGGTTGGTGACGACCACGCCGGGGTTGATGGCATTGACGCGCACGCCGTGGGGCGCGAGCTCGAGCGCGATGCACTGCGTGAACATGTCGAGGCCGGCCTTGGCCACGCAGTAGGCGGCCAGGTTGGCGTAGGGGCGCTGGCCCGTCACGCTGGAGACGTTGACGATCGCGGCCCCCGGCCGACCCTTCAGGTGGGGGATGGCGGCGCGGGTGAAGAAGAACGGGCCCTTCAAGTCCACGTCGAGGACGCGGTCCCACTCGCTGGTCGCGAGGCTCTCCGTGGGCCCGGCCCCGATCACGCCCGCGTTGTTGACCAGGATCGTGAGGCCCCCGAGTGTCTCGACCGTCTGCGCCACGGCGCGCGCCGCGTGCGCTTCGTCGCGCACGTCGCCGGTCACGACCAGCGCCCGCCGCCCGAGGGCACGCACCTCGCGCGCCACGGCCTCGAGCGGCTCGGCACGTCGGCCCGTGAGCGCCACGTCGGCGCCCAGCGCAGCCAGCTTGAGGGCCACCTCCCGGCCGATGCCGGAGGAGGCGCCGGTCACCAGGGCGACGCGGCCCGAGAGCTCGAGGGCGGGCGCGGGCATGAGGACCTCCGAGGGAGCCGCGGACTCTACCCGCCCCGCGCGCCTGCCGGCGGGTCGAGCCTGAGGCGCTTGTCCAGGGCCAGCAGATCGGCGGGGAGCGGCGCCAGGGCCTCCATGCCCGCGCCGCCCACGGGGTGGGGGAAGGCGAGCCGCCAGGCGTGCAGGGCGACGCGCTTGCCCGGCGGGCCGCCGTACTTCGCATCCCCCAGCAGCGGGAAGCCCAGCGTGGAGAGCTGGGCCCGGATCTGGTGCGTGATCCCCGTCTTGAGCTCCACCCGCAGGCGCGCCGCCTTCGGGCCCCGGGCCAGCAGGGTCCACACGAGGTGCGCCTCGCGCCCCGGCCCCTCGTCGCCCTCGTCGCCGACCGCGCGTGTGATGCCCCCCTGCCGCAGGAGCTCCGAGCGCAGCTCGCCGCCCGGGTCCGCCGGCACGCCTGCCACCCAGGCGAGGTAGTCCTTCGAGAGCGCTGGGTCGCGCTCGCGGAACAGCCGCGCCAGACGCGAAGCGGCCTTGGAGGTCTTGGCCGTGGCCACCACGCCCGAGACGTTGCGGTCGAGCCGGTGCACCAGCCCCACGAAGGCCGCGCCTGACTTCGCCTCGGCCTCCCGTCGGTAGGCCTCCAGCAGCTCCACCAGCGAGGTCTCCCCCGTCGGACCTCCCTGGCTCAAGAGTCCGGCCGGCTTGCTCACCACCAGCAGGTGGTTGTCCTCCAGCAGCACCTCCACGCCCGCGCGCTCCAAGCGCCGACGCGCGGCGGCGACGTGCACGGGGTCGGGGGCGGCCATCCGGCCATTGTCCCTACCGCGCCGCGAGCGCGCATGGACAATGTCTCGGTGCCGCGCCTGCCCCCCGAGATCCCGATCACAAGCCGCGTGCGCATCCCCGCCTCCGAGGTCGAGCTCACCACGGCGCGTTCCGGGGGGCCGGGGGGGCAGCACGTCAACAAGACCGAGAGCAAGGTGATCCTGCGCTGGAACCTGCCGGCCAGCCGATCCCTCAAGGACCACGACCGCGCCTGGCTGCGCCAGCGCCTGGCGAACCGGCTCACGCTGGGTGGCGACCTCGTCTTGTCGGCCGAGACCGAGCGCAGCCAGTCGGCCAACGCCGAGGAGGTCGTCCGCCGCTTCGCCCAGCTCGTGCGCGAGGCCCTGATCCGCCCCAAGCCGCGCCGCGCCACCAAGCCCACGCGCTCCTCGCGCGAGCGCCGGCTGACCACCAAGCGCCACGAGAGCGCGCGCAAGCGCAACCGCCGGAGCGGCCCCGAGTAGGACGGCGGAGTGGGGGCGCCCCTCCCACGGGGCCGCGTGTACCGTGCGGAGCACGAGCGCAGCTCATGCTCGGCCTCAAGGCGCTCCACCGCAAGCGCCCAGGGGGCGCTCCTTGAGCCGGCCGCGCCAATCGAAGTGAGCCACGCATTGGCCCTCGCGGCGGGTGACGGTCAGCTCGCTGAGCGGTCCCGGGCTCGCACGCAGGGCGTCGAGAGCACGCTCGCAGGCAGCGACCCGCTCCCCGGCGGTGCGATCGGCGACGAAGAAGCCCTCGAACGTCGCCGGATTGCCGAACCACCAGCCCTCGGCGCGGGCAGCTTCGAACGCCGCCACCATCGCATGATGCCCCTCGACCTCGAAGCCGAACGGCACCCGCGCGACGAGCACCACGAACCGCTCCACGCGCCTGCGTCTCGCCAGCAGCGCTCGCAGTCCGCGCACGGTCAGCGCAGCATGTCGGCACGCTGCCGGCGCCACCAGGCCACCGCGGCGCGTGCGTCCGGGACGAGGGGGCTCTCGGGGTAGAGCGAGATCAGCCTCTCGAAGCAAGCGACGGTCCGCTGCGCCGCTTCGGCGCGGCGGCCATCCCGCCCAGTGCCGGGCTCGGCCGTCCAGGCGTAGTGGGGCCGGTAGTCCACCAGCCGGCGCCAGGAGAGGGCCTGCGAGTAGAGAACTCTGTCGCTCCCAGCCCAACGCGGGTGGTCGCGCTCGATGCGCTCGAAGAGCGCCAGCGACCGCAGCCAAGCGAACGAGGTTCGTTCGAAGTGCTCACCCTGTGCCCTCGCGGCTTGGCGCTCGTTCGCGCTTCGAGCCTCCGAAGGCGCCGAGCCCAGGTTGAGACGGAGCCTCAGCGAATGCCCGCAGTAGGCGGGATAGTAGGCGTCGTGATCGTGGTAGAGGACGGCCGCCTGCTTGTAGAGCAGCTCGGCGAGGGCGTCGTGCTGTGCCCGCTCGGCGCGCCGCTCGAGCTCGGCCAGCGTCTCCCAGGCACGCACCTGGCGTTCGAGGCGGGCACGATCCAGCAGCATCGGCTCGGGCCAGGGGTGGAGGCGGGTCGTGGCGCCTCGATAGCGCCCGCTGCTCGGGCCGTAGGGTCCGTAGACCCCCACGTTCGGGTTCTTGAGCCCAGGCCAGGGCGGTGCCTGCGTGTCCAGGCGATGCAGGGGGTCGTCGGAGGGCAGGGGAGCCAGCCCGCTGTCGAGGCCGATCGGGGCGGGGCTCGCGGAGCGCCGGCTCCAGGCCACGCCCAAGTCGCTGTCTGGATCCTGTGCAGCGGCCACGGCCCACGCGCGCACACCCTGCTCAGGGCCACGTTCGGCAGCCAGGCGTCGCAGCCAGACGTAGGTGTAGTAGATGCGGTTGGGTGTACTCAGGCCCTCTTCGGTGCTCAAGCCGTAGACCTGCTCTGGCGTGAGACGCAGCTCGCAGATTCCCATGAGCTGGACCTGGGCTCCGTAGCTCATGTCCTGGTCGGGCCACACCGCCGCCCTGGCGCACCAGCGCGCCGCCTCGAGGTGGTCGCCGTGCTGAGCGCTCAGCCGCGCGAGCCAGAGTGCGACGTTGTCGCTGCCCGGGTGGCCCGGGTAGCGCTCCAGCCAAGCCTTGAGCAGGCGCTCCTCGATCGTGCGCTCAAGGGCCGCCGGCGGCTGCCAGTGCAGCACCTCTCCATACTTTCCGCCGCCCCACTGACGGCTGGCCAGGTAGGCCGTCAGCTTGAAGTAGGGCTCGCCCAGGCGCACCTCGATGGCCCGGTAGCTACGCAGACGTTCGCGGGCCTCAAGGGTCGAGGAGGCCCCCAGCGCATCGTGAACCTCGTGGTGATCGATGAGCTGGCGTGCCTCCACGCTCGAGGGCGTGTCGGCCAGGCTCTCGAAGGCCGCGAGGGCGGCGGGGTCACCGCGCATCGCGAGGGCCACCAGGGCGTCCTCGGCGTCCGCAGGGTCGGAACCCGTCCTGAGGGTTGCTAGCCAGGGAGCAACGAGCTCCTGGGGCAGGGCCAAGCCGACCAAGAAGATCAGGTTCTGGCGCACGACCGGGTCCATCGCCAACGTCAGGGTCTGCTCCAACCGTGCCAGCTGCGCCGCGGGGTCCTGTTCGGTAGGTAGCAGCAACCACAGCTGCAAGAACCGGGTCCAGCCCGGGGTCTTGGCCAGCGTCTCCAGCTTGGTGGGGGGGCCGTCGCTTCGGAGGAGCCCGAGTCGAGCCGCGCGCTGCGCCAGCCTGCGTTCGAGCGACACGCCGGACTCGAGTCGGGGTCCGTCGGGTCCGTCGGCGAGCGTCTCAGGTTCCGGGTCCGTGCTCGGGCGTGTGGCGTGGAGCGGCGCCGCGTCCTGCGACCCTTGGTTGGACCCTTGGTTCGCCTCCCACGTGAGCGCCAGCACGGCGCACAGCGCGAGGCCCACAGCGAGGGTCAGCAGCACGACACGAGTCATGGTGGCGCAGTTCCCACCGCGGAGATCGGTCCCGCCGTGCTGCACCCTGAGCCAGATCCTCGCCCGCTGCGTGCGAAATCCGCACGCCCAGGAGCCTGTCGCGGTCGATGCGCGCCTCGAGCGCGATGCAGAGCGTCAGGCGCTGAACAGCTCCGGCACGACCTTGCCTTCCTTGTCGCGCAGCATGATGGGGCGGCCGTTGGAGGAGAACTGCTTGTTCTCGAGGCCCGTGGCGTGGAGCAGCGAGGCGAAGAGGTCGGGGATGGTGACGGGGCGCTCTTTCACGCGCTCGCCGCCGGCGTCGCTCGCGCCGATCACGCGGCCGCCCTGGATGCCCGCGCCGGCGAACCAGGCCGACCAGACCTGCGGGTGGTGGCCGCGACCCTGCGAGGGGGTGATCTGCGGCGTGCGGCCGAAGTCGCCCAGCCAGACGACGAGCGTCTCGGAGAGCTTGCCGGAGGCCGCCAGGTCGTCGAGCAGGGCCGAGGCGCCCTGGTCGAGCTCGGCGTTCAGGGCCTTGCAGCGCGCGAAGCCGTCGTCGTGCGTGTCCCAGCCGTTCATCATGACCTCGACGCAGGTGACGCCCGCGTCGATCAGTCGTCGGGCCTGCAGGCAGGCCGTGCCGAACCTGGTCGTCCCGTAGGGGCGCGCCGAGCCGGCCGGCTCCTTGGCGATGTCGAAGGCCACCGACTTGGCGCTGTCCATCAGCCGGCGCGCCTTGTCGAACATGGCGTCCTGGGCCTCGGGCAGCGCGCCGCCACGCGTCCTGGCGAAGCCGTCGTTGAGCTTCTCGAGCATCTTGAGCCGCTCGTCGCGGCGCGCGTCGTTCACGCCCGCGGGCGCGTCGAGGTTGGCGATGGGCTGCTTGGCGTCGAGCACCACGAAGGGCGCGTGGTGCACGCCCAGGTAGCCGGGGCCCACGCCGGGGCCGCCGATGCTGACGAACTCGGGCAGCTCGGCCTCGGGCTGGCCCTTCTCGTGGCTGAGGATGGCTCCGAACGAGGGGTGCACGACCGTGGGCTGCGGCGCGTAGCCGGTGTGGACCAGGTAGCGCGCGCGGTCGTGGTTGCCTTCCTTGCTCGTCATGCTGCGCACGAGGGCGATCTTGTCCAGGCGCTGTGCCAGGCCGGGCAGGCTGTCGGCGATGTGCACGCCGGTCTGCGCCGTGGCCAGCGTGCGCGTAGGCCCACCCTGGCTCGTGCCGGGCTTGGGGTCGAAGGTCTCGAAGTGGCTCGGGCCCCCGATCATGTAGAGGAACACGACCTGCCGTGCCCGGCCGAAGCCGGGCACGCTGGCCGCCGTCGCCGGCGCCTCGTCGGCCCACAGGCGCCGGGCGAAGGCCGGCAGGAACAGGCCCGCGGCGGCCGCTCCCACGCCGTAGCGCAGGAGATCGCGTCGCGAGTGGTTGCTCGTGGAATGGCGCATGTCGGGCATTCTCCGCAGCGGGTGCTAGTGGTTGCTCATGAACTCGGAGGAGTTCAGGAGCACCCAGAAGAGGTCCTGCCAGCCCGCGCGCTCGTCCTGGCCGCGGCGCACGTAGGCCAGGGCCGTGCGGCGCTCGTCGGCGTCGGGGGAGCGGCCGTAGGCGGCCAGGTAGAGCTGCTCGAGCCGACCGGCGTCGGTCGTCTGCTCGCTGAGCACGCGCGCCACGGTGGTGCCCGGCAGCGACGCGAGCGCCCCCTGGATCATGCGGCCGTTCATCAGGAACAGGCCTTGGGGGATGCTGCCCGCGAACTCGTCGGCTTCGGCACCCTCGTCGTCGTCGAAGAGGAACGAGAAGGACGCGAAGGCGAACTCCTTGCCCTTGCCGTAGGCCTGCCCGCGGGCCTCGCGGCCGCCGGCGCGGTCCAGCAGCCCCTCGCTGCCCGTGGCGCGCACCAGCGCCTGGAAGAGCTGCTCGTTGGAGAGCGGCTTGACGCTCGCGCGCGCGAAGAGCTGGGGGTCGGGCTCGGGCGAGCCCTCCCAGCGCGAGGTGCGCTGGTAGGCGGCGCTGTTCGTGAGCACGCGCAGCAGGCGCTTCAGGTCGTAGCCGTTGGCCTTGAAGTCGCTCGCCAGCAGCGCCAGGAGCTCCGGATGCGAGGGCGCGTTGCTCGAGGTGAAGTCGTCGATGGGGTTGACCAGGCCGCGGCCGAAGAGCTGGCCCCAGTAGCGGTTCACGAGCGCCTGGGCGAAGTAGGGGTTGTCGTCGGAGGTCACCCAGCGGGCCAGGAGCTCGCGTCGCGAGAGGCCCGGGAGGTCGGAGAGGGTGGGGCCCATCCAGGCCTTGGGCGTGATGGCGGCGAGCTCGGCGCGCTCCTGGAGCTGCTCCGGGACCTTGTCGCCCTTCATGCGCCCGCGGCCCAGCGCGAGCGTGCGCGGCTCGAGGTCCTGCACGTCCATCACGTAGCGGTTGCGGAAGGCCTCGCGCAGCTTGGGGTCGCGCCGCAGCTCACCGTCGAGGTCGGGCTTGCCGGCGCCCTTCTTGCCCGCGCCCTTGCCCTCCCCCGGGCCGTCCGCCCCCGGCTCCATGGCCTCGCCCATCTCCTGCCGACGCGCCTCGCGCGCCTTCTCTGCCTCGCGGTAGGCCTGCTGGTACTCGGGGATGGGACGCGGGGTGCTGAGCACGAAGAACGAGGCCATGCCCTTGAAGTCCACCTGCTTCCAGGTGGGCTCGTACATGTGGTCGTGGCATTGCGCGCTCTGGATCTTCACGCCCAGGAAGGTCTTGCTGACCGCGCCCGCGAGGTCGTTGGGCTTGGCGTCCCTGCGCGCGTAGAAGCCGGTGGCGCCGTTCGCATTCGTGCGTCCGGTGGCCGCGATCAGCTCGCGGGCGAAGCGGTCGTAGGGCGTGTTGGAGCCGGCCTGCTCGAGCAGCCAGGCCTGGAACGTCTCGTCGGCCGGGCCGCGCAGCAGGCGCCCCTGCTCGCCCTGGCGCATGGCGCCGTTGGGCGTGAGCCCCGTCAACGCGCGGTACCAGAGGTGGCTCCAGAACTCGGCGTACTGGGGGCTGGCCAGCAGCTCGTCAATCTTGCGCGCGCGCTTGTCGAGGGCGGGGTCCTTGCGGAAGGTCTCGGCCTCGCTGACCGAGGGGACCGTGCCGGTGAGGTCGAGGCGCACGCGGCGCAGGAACTCCAGGTCGTCGGCGGGGCCCGAGGGCGTCACCCCAGCGTCGGCGAGGTGAGCGGCGATCGCCGCGTCGAGCGCCGCGGTGGTGGGGCCGGTGTCGCGTCCGGGGGCGCGTTCGCTCTCGGGGGCGGCGGCGAGGGGCAGAGCCAAGGCCAGCACGGGCAAGCAGGCCCCCAGGGCCAGCAGCAGTCGCAGGGCGAGAGGGCGCCTGCTCTGGTCGGCACGGCGGTCCTGGCCGGCAGGGTCGTGGCTCGGACGGATGGGCGTGTGCACTGGGGGCCTCCTTCACCGCGTCGGTCGGTCCATTGAACCCCTCGCCCCAGGCCCGGTTGCTGCGCGCTCTCCGCACGCGGGTCGCGCCGGCGGCTAGGCGTGGAAGTAAGGCTCTAGTAAGGGCAACAGACGCGCGCGCGTGGCCGCGGGGATGCGGTCCATCGGCGTCACGAGGGCGGCCTCCAGCACCCGGTTCTCCGGCAGCGATCCCTGCGGCAGGCGCGCGATCGCGTCGAGCAGGATCTCGTGCGCCACGTGGGCGTTGTCGCGCAGGACGGCCAGGATCTCGGCCGCGTCCACGCCCGCCTCGTGCGGTCTCCAGGCGTCGTAGTCGGTCACCAGCGAGAGCGCGCCGTAGGCGATCTCCGCCTCGCGGCACAGGCGCGCCTCCGTCAGGCACGTCATGCCGATCACCGCGCAGCCCAGCGAGCGGTACCACAGGCTCTCGGCCCGGGTGGAGAACTGCGGGCCTTCCATGCACAGATACGTGCCGCCGTCGGCGGCGGGCAGGCCTTTGGCGGCGGCGGCCTCCAGCAGCGCCTGGCGCAAGGCGGGTGCGAAGGGCTCGGCCAGCGAGACGTGCGCGACCACCCCGTCGCCGAAGAACGTGTCGGCCCGGTGTCGTGTGCGGTCGAGGAACTGGTCGGGCACCACCAGCGAGCGCGGCGGCAGCTCCTCGCGCAGGCTGCCGACCGCCCCGACGGAGAGCACCTTCGAGACGCCCAGCAGCTTCATGGCGAAGACGTTGGCGCGGTAGGGGATCTCGCTGGGCAGCAGGCGGTGGCCGTGGCCGTGGCGCGCCAGGAACGCGACGCGGCGGCCCGCGTAGGTCCCGAGGCGCAGGGGGGCGCTGGGGGCGCCGAAGGGCGTGTCGAGCTCGAGGTCGCGGGCCTCGCTCAGGCCCTCCAGGGCGTAGAGCCCGGTGCCGCCGAAGATGCCAATCTCGGCCAGGGTCGAGTGGGTCATGCGCGCCTCCGTTGACCCCGAGCGGGGGGGGCGGGAAGCCTACCGCGGCGCTCCGCGGGCCGGACCAGCGGCCCCCCCGCCCTGCGGGGGCCTCGGGGCGGCGCGGGAGGGCCCCCGCGCCGCCGAACCCGTACACTCGCCCCTTCGGTCCTCCGGAGGCGGTGTCGTCGATGCGGACTCCCCAGCGCGCGCTGTTCCTGCTCCCCCTCCTGGCGGTCTTCGCCGCGCCGGCGCCCGCGGCCGACGACACCAGCCTGCACCAGGCCATCGAGATCGCCCGCGAGCGCGTCTATCCCGCGCTGGTCAACATCCAGTGCCTGACGCGCCAGTTCAGCCAGGGGCGCGCGCAGCGCTTCCCCTCGCTGGGCAGCGGCGTGATCGTGAGCCCTGCCGGCCACGTGGTGACGAACTTCCACGTCATCGACGGCGCCACGCGCGTCACCTGCCAGCTGCCCACCGGCGAGAAGATCACCGCCGACATCCTCTGCCCCGACGCGCCGGCCGACCTGGCCATCCTCAAGCTGCGACTCAACGAGCGCGAGGACGCCTCCAAGCCCATCCCCTTCGCCTCGATCGGCGACTCCGACCGGCTGATCGTGGGCGAGAGCGTGCTGGCCATGGGCAACCCGCGCGGGCTGTCCTCCAGCGTCACGCTGGGCATCGTCTCGAACACCGAGCGCGTGTTCACGAACTTCACCGGCGACAGCATGGAGGTGCTCGACCTCGGCGAGGGCGAGCTCACGGGCCTGTTCAACCACTGGATCCAGCACGACGCGCTCATCCAGCCCGGCAACAGCGGCGGGCCGTTGGTGAACCTCTCGGGCGAGGTCGTGGGCATCAACACCCGCGGCGGCGGCGGGGTGGCGTTCTCCATCCCCTCCAACATCGTCAAGAAGACGCTCAACCAGGCGCTGACCTACGGCGAGGTGCGCCGCGGCTGGTGGGGCCTGAACTTCGTGCCCGTCACCCAGCTCGGACTCAAGGAGGGCGCGCTGGTCACGGCCGCGCTGCCCGAGAGCGCGGCCCACAAGGGCGGCATCGTGGCCGGCGACGTCGTGCTCTCAATCGCCGGCCAGCCGGTCGTGGTGAACGGCTTCGAGGACGTGCCGCTGCTCTACGCCTTCATCGCCGACCTGCCGCTCAACAAGCCGGCCAAGGTGCGTCTGGTGCGCGGGGGCGAGGAGCGCGACCTGACCGTCGTCACCGAGCGCATGGACAAGTTCCTGTCGCTGGAGAAGGTCTACGGAGAGTGGGGCATCACCGCCCGCCCGATCACCGCGCCCATGGCTTGGGCCTGGCGCTTCCCGGACACCAACGGCGTGGTGCTGACCACCACCCGCCCCGGCTTCCCCTCGGATGTGGCCAAGCCCAAGCTCTCCAGCGGCGACGTGATCCTGGCCGTGATGGGCGAGCCCGTCACCACCGAGGCCTCCTTCGAGGCGCTGGTCAAGAAGCACGCCGGCAAGAAGGCCTGCGGCGTGCGCTTCCGGCGCAGCAAGCAGGACATGGTCACGGTGCTCGACCTCGAGACCAAGCCGCCCAAGGGCGCCGGCCAGGAGCTGCCGCGCGCGTGGCTCGGCGTCCAGACCCAGGTGCTCACGCCCACCGTGGCCGAGGCGCTGGGCCTGAAGGGCACCCAGGGCTTCCGGGTGGCGCGCGTGCTGCCCGGCACCCAGGCCGAGAAGGCGGGCTTGAAGCTCGGTGACGTGATCACGCACGTGGACGGCGAGGCGCTCAAGGCCAGCCAAGAGCAGGACGGCGAGATCTTGAAGCGCAAGATCGAGGACATGGACGTGGGCGCGGACGCCAAGCTGTCCGTGCTGCGCGAGGGCGCCAAGAGCGACATCACCGTGAGCCTTCAGGAGGCACCGGAGACCGCGGCCGACGCCGACAAGGCCAAGGACGAGGTGCTCGAGCTCGCCGTGCGCGAGATGACCTACATGGACTACGTCGAGCACACCGACAAGGCCCCGCCCGCCAAGGGCGAGAAGGGCGAGATCCAGGGTCTGGTGGTGTCCGAGGTCTCTCCGGGCGGCTGGGCCAGCGTGGCCGGGCTCCAGGGCGGCGACATCCTGCTGACCTACCACGACCAGCCTGCGACCACGATCCAGGAGTTCAAGGACGCCGTGAAGAAGACCGCCGAGGCACGCCCGAAGATCGTCAAGCTCTTCGTGCGCCGCGAGCGCTCGACGGCCTTCGTGTTCGTCCAGCCCGACTGGCCGGCCAAGTAGCCCACGTCCAGCAACCCCTCCCCCAACCGCCACGACCCCGCAGCATGAAGGAGCCCGCCATGACCACCTCCCGCCTCTCCCTGGCCGTAGCGCTCCTGGGCGCACTGGTGGGCGCTGCGCCCGCGAGCGCCGCCGAGCCGCGCTCGGCGCTCATCGCGATGAAGGCCGGTTCCACCGTGTCGGTGAAGATCACCGCCAAGGTGACGGGCAGCTTCGGCGGCCGCTCCTTCGACCAGGAGCGCAACCTCACGACCTCCGGCGTCGTGGTGGACGCCTCCGGGCTCGTGATGGTGCCCTCCGGCTCCGTCAGCGCCCCGCCGCGCATGGGCGCGGACGTCAAGGTGACGCCCACGAGCCTGCGGGTGATTTTCCCCGGCGACGAGAAGGAGTACGAGGCGATCCTGGGCGCGGTGGACAGCAAACTGGGCTTGGCCTACGTGCTGATCCGCGACCTCGAGGGCCGCAAGGCCGAGACCATGGACATGACCAAGGCCGCCGACCCCGCCGTGGGCGACACGCTCTACGCCGTCACGCGCCTGGGACAGGGCTTCGATTACGCCCCCGTCTGCCAGACCGCCAGCGTCGTGGGTCAGGTGAGCAAGCCGCGCAGCATGTGGGTCATCGATGGCGACGCCCCCGAGGCCGGCCAGCCCCTCTACACGGTCGAGGGCGCCGTGGCGGGCATCATGATCTCGCAGGAGGGCGTGGGCGAGGGCGGCAGCGCGCTGGTCTTCCTGCTGCCGCTCAAGGTGGCGGCCTCCTCCATCGAGCGCTCGCTCAAGGCCTCGCAGAAGGAGCTCGAGGAGGTCAAGGTCCGCGAGGCCGAGGCCGCCGCCAAGGCCGCGGCCGCCGCCGCCGAGAAGCCGCCCGAGCCCGCGCCGGCCGAGCCGGCCCCCGCCGCCCCCGAGACGCCCAAGTAGGGAGCGGGCCGCAGGCGTGACGCGCGCGACCCGCCAGCAGCGCTTGGCGGGGGCCCGCGC
>JANOFW010000342.1:0-7561 GCA_031413835.1 Planctomycetia bacterium | reverse complement strand
CCCTGGCCCGCCCCGTGGGCGAGAGCGAGGACAGCTTCTTCGGCGAGTTCATCGAGGACGATTCGGCCGAGTCGCCGGTGCAGGCGGCGACGGCGGAGATGCTCAAGGACAAGATCGACCAGGTCCTCCAGACGCTCACCTTCCGCGAGCGCGAGATCATCAAGCTGCGCTACGGCATCGGCGACGGCTACACCTACACCCTCGAGGAGGTCGGCAAGATCTTCAAGGTGACCCGCGAGCGCGTGCGCCAGATCGAGGCCAAGGCCGTGCGCAAGCTCCAGCACCCCGTGCGCGCCCGCAAGCTCGAGGGGTTCCTTGAGACGTGAGAGTCCCCCGGTCCAGCCCTGTGGAGCGAGGGGGCGTGGATTCCCTTCGGTCGGGGGGTAGGGGGCACTACGCTCGCCGCCTGCTCTTCCCGGGAAGGCGGCCGACCGCATGACACCTCTGCCGAAGACACCGCAGGTTCCTGCCCCGCTGCCTGCGAGCCCCCACCTCGCATGACGCAGCAGACCCAGCCCTTGCGCGAGATCTTCGAGCGCCTCAAGGCGCTGGACGCGGTCGACCGCTCGCTGCGCCGCTGCGACCTTGAGCTTGAGAAGGGCCCCAAAGGCGTGGCCGAGCAGGCGGCCGCGGTGGCGGCGGTGGCGGCCCAGATCAAGGCCCTGACCGACAAGGCCCGGACCCTGAAGGCCCAGATCAAGCTGCGCGAGAACGACCTCAAGAGTCACGAGCAGAAGATCGCGCGCTTGAAGGAGCAGAGCGGGCAGGTCAAGAACAACAAGGAGTTCATGGCCTTCCGTTCCGAGATCGCCAACGCCCAGGCCGAGGCCGACCGCCTGCAGGGCGAGGTGATCAAGATCCTCGACGTCGTGCAGCAGGCCGAGACGAAGGTGGCCGAGCTCGGCCTGCAGCAGACGGGCGCGCAGGCCCGGCTCGACGAAGGCAAGGCCCGCATGGACGGCCTGCTCTCCTCGGTGAAGGCCGAGCGCGACGCACTGCTGCGTGAGCGTCCGGGCAAGCTCGAGGGCATCCCCCCCGAGGCCCTCGACGTCTACGAGCGCGCGCGGCGCGGGCGCGGCAACGGGCTCTCCACCGTCGAGCACGAGTACTGCGCCGCCTGCCAGGAGCGCCAGACGCGCAACGACCTCTACGCCGTCGAGAACATGACGCGCATCGTGTCGTGCAAGGCGTGCAACAGGATCCTGTGCTTGCCTTGAGGGCGAGGACGCCCTTCAAGGCAAGCACAGGATCCTGGGTCGCAGCGGGGGTAGGTGGGGCGTGACGGGCACGGCGCTCGAGACGCGTGAGCGCTGTTCGTCGCGCAGGCCGCCCTCGCGTCCACCGTCACGAGGCGGGGTGGAAGTAGAGACCGCCCAGGCTGCTGCCACCCTCGGGCGGGTAGAGCGAGAGGTGCGGCGCGCCCAGGCGCAGCACGCGGAAGCGGAAGACGAACGCCTGCGTGCCGGGCCCGGCCGTGACCTGGCGCGGCTCCTCCACGGCGTTCTCGCCGCCCGAGTTCCAGACCATCAGGTTGGCGGACGCGGCGCCTGCGGCGCGCGTGACCGTGCCCCAGGCGCAGTAGGTGCCGCCCACCTCCAGGCGTGGGCGGTCGCCGCGCAGGCCCGTGATCTCGATGGCGTCGCCGCCGCGAAGCTCGTTCGCGCCTAGCCGGAAGGCCACGACGTGGTCGAGGCCCGCTGCCTGCGCCGGCAGGACGACGACCGACGAGCCCACAGGTGCCTGGGGAGCGGGACAACAGCGCGCGCGGCAGCAGCCGCCCAGCGTGAGCAGCAGTGCGGCACCCAGCAGAGACGAGCGGGCGAGGTTCATGGCGTCCTCCCTGGCGGACGACGCCATCGTACGAGCGGCGGCCCTCGGCCGTCTAAGTCACCGTTCGTGATCCTGGGACAGCGGCGACCCGCCGAACGAGTCCATCCGCCTGGCGCTTCCACGCGGCCCTGATGCAGCCCGGAAACCAAGCCTCGCGGGCCGGCACGCTGGACGGGTGCGGAGGGCCGCCGCGGAGGACGCCGTGTAGTCTTTCTACATCAGGACGACGCGGTGGCCCGAGCGCCCCCGGCCCAGCGCGCCGCCCGTGATGTCCCAGAATTGCGGCCGGTCATTTAGAGGCAGCTTCACGGTCCACGCGCGTCATGCTGCGCGCGGAGTTGCTCAGGCGACCAGCCCTCGAACTCGGGCACGCCGGGGCGCTGGAACGCCAGACCGGGACAGCATCCGTGTTACGCTGCGTGCGGAGTGGTCTAGGCGACCGCGAGGGCGCAAGCCTTCGAGGAACGTCCGGGCTCCTCAGGGCAAGGTGGTGGGTAACGCCCACCGGGCGCGAGCCCAGGGATAGCGCAACAGAAAGCAAACCGCCGATGGCCGCGCGCAAGCGCGGATCAGGCAAGGGTGAAACGGTGGGGTAAGAGCCCACCGCGGGGCCGGCGACGGTCCTGGCACGGTAAGCCCCACCTGGAGCAAGGCCATGTAGGGGGGGAGGAGCCCGCAAGGGCTCCACGGCGCGGCCCGCGCCGTCCGACCCCCGGGTAGGCCGTTCGAGGCCGTCGGCAACGACGGTCCTAGACCGATGGTCGCTCACGACAGAACCCGGCGTATCGGACCACTCCACTGAACGGCTGTGCAGGTCGCCCGCTCCGCGGGCGCCTGCCAGCCGTTCAGTGTGATCGCGACCTTGGACGAGGTGCGCTTGGCTGGCGCCCTCCGGCGCGCGCGCACGGCCAGCCTGCCGATGAGGGCCCCAGCGTGGGGATGGTCCCCTGGCCCGGGCGGTCGCGTGCCGGAATCGCTGCGCAGCATCACCGCCTTGGAGCATCACTACTAGGAGCCCGGCTCACGGACGTCCCGCTCCAACCGGCGTCCCGACGGGCTCCTACCTCCCGCCGGTGTCCACCGGGGCCTCGCCCGGCTTCCAGACGGCGTCCTTCTTGTGGTCGTTCCACCAGCGGCGCCAGTCCTTGGGCCGCGTCAGCTGCTGCTTGGCCAACCCTTGCAGGGCCTGGCGCACGGAGCGTCCAAAGATCTCCCACTTCTCGGCGGCGACCTTGGCGGGCACCCGGTCCTCGGGGCGCACCGAGTTCATCATGTTCCAGGTGCCCTCGTAGAGATCGACCAGGCGCTGCACGGCTTCGCGCTTCTCGTCCACCTTGGCCTCGCCGAAGGTGGCCAGGCCGTCGGCCGCGGCGGCCACGACGAGGCCGTCCGGGCTCTGGACGAGGGTCGTCAGCGGTTCGATGGCCGCCACGTGCCCGGTCACGGCGAGGGCGTGGGCGATGCGGCGGTGGAGGTCGAAGTCGCGGCGCAGGTCCTTGTGCTCGATCAGCTCGGCCAGTGGCTTGATCAGCGCCTTGTCGTGGACCAGCTCGATCAGCTGGAAGGCCCGGTCGCGCACCGCGGCGTCCACCGCGAAGAGCGCCTCCACGGCGGCTTGGGCGGCCGGCAGGCCTCCCAGGCTCTGGAGCGCCTCGAGGACCTTGAGCAGGTCGTCCCGGTGCTCGACGGCGTAGGGGCCCTGGGCCCACTTCCTGAGGTCGCGTCGGAGCTCCTTGATCTTGGCCGCCCGGGCTTCCTCGAGGGCGGGATCCTGCGTGTCGTCGGCCCGAGCCGTAGCCAGCCCGACCCAGGCGGGACCGCAAGCCAGCGCCAGCAGGAGCAGCAGCCGGAGCCTGGCGCCCGGGACGGCGTGGGGGGGAGAGGCAGGGCGCATGGTCCATCGATCCTAACGTCGGACGCTGGGTGGTTGCCGTGGGCCCGGTATCTTGCGGTCCATGAGCGCCACCCCGGCCAAGGCCGCGCCGCCAGACGCCCTGCTGGCCTACCGGCGCCACTTTCCCACCCTCGAGCGCTGCACCTACTTGATCAGCAACTCGCTGGGGGCCATGCCTGTGGGCGCCCAGCAAGGCCTCGAGGACTACGCCCGCACCTGGCGCGAGCGCGGGGTGCGCGCCTGGGCCGAGGGCTGGTGGGCCCTGGCGGGGCAGGTGGGGGACGGCATCGGCCGGGTGGTGGGCGCCCCGGCGAACACCGTTTCCATGCACCAGAACGTCACGACCGCCGAGGCCATCGTGCTCTCGTGCTTCGACTGGAAGCCGCCTCGCAACCGGCTCGTGGGCGTGACGCTCAACTTCCCCACGAACCGCTACGTCCACGAGCGCTTCGCCACGCGACTGGGCGCCGAGGTGATCGAGGTCGCCTCGAAGGACGGGCTCGGCATCCCCCTCGACGACCTGCTGGCGGCCATCGACGAGCGCACCCTGCTGGTCTCGATCAGCCACGTGTTCTTCCAGACCGCCTACGTGCAGGAAGCCGAGGCCATCTGCGCCAAGGCGCGCTCGGTGGGTGCCCACGTCCTGCTCGACTGCTTCCAGTCCGCCGGCACGCTGCCCGTGGACGTCACGCGCCTGGGCTGCGCCTTCGCTACGGGGGGCGTGCTCAAGTGGTTGTGCGGGGGGCCGGGGGGGGCCTGGCTCTACGTGCGCCCGGACCTGCTCGAGCGCCTCGAGCCCCGGCTCACGGGCTGGGTGGCCCACGAGATGCCCTTCGAGTTCGCGCCGCCGCCCATGCGCTACGTCAAGGGCGCCTACCGCTTCATGACCGGCACGCCCAACGTGCCGGCGCTCTACGCAGCCTCCGCCGGCCCGGCCCTGATCCTCGAGGCAGGCCTCGAGCGCATCCGCGCCAAGAGCCTGCGGCAGACCCAGCGCCTGATCGACGGCGCGCTGGCCGAGGGCTGGCGGGTGAACACCCCGCTCGACCCCCAGCGTCGCGGCGGCACGGTGGCCATCGACTGCCCCCACGCCTACGAGGTCAAGCTTGAGCTGCTCGAGCGCGACGTGCTCGTGGACTACCGTCCCGGCGCCGGCATCCGCGTGGCGCCGCACTTCTACACCTCCGACTCCGAGTGCGACCAAGCCCTCGCCCAGATCCGCGACATCCTCGCCACCGGCGCCTGGCAGCCCCACGCCGGAACGCGCACGCACGTGACCTAGCGCGTGCGCATCCACGACATCTCACGCCCCGTCGTTCGCGGCATCCCGGTGTGGCCCGGCGACACGCCCTACGACTTCCGCCTGGTGGCGAAGATCGCCGAGGGCTCTTCGGTCAACGTCGGGCGCGTCGAGATGAGCGTCCACACCGGCGCCCACACTGACGCCCCGCTGCACTTCGAGGACGGCGCCGCCGACATCGCTTCCGTGCCGCTCGAGCCCTACCTGGGGCCGTGCGTGGTGCTGGAGGCGCGGGGGGGGCCGGGGGGGGTCAAGCCCGAGCATCTGCCCGGCGAGGCCGATGCGCTCGTGCGCACCACGCGCCGCCTGCTGCTGCGTTGCTACCCGTTGTCGCCGGCCGGGGCACGCCCCACGGCGTTCGACACCCACATGCGCCACGCCACGCCGGAGCTGGCCGACTGGCTCCACGCCCGCGGCGCGCTGCTCCTGGGCATCGACACCGACTCGATGGACGCCGCCGACAGCAAGGACCTGCCTGCGCATCACCGCCTCATGCGCCACAGGATCGCCATCCTCGAAGGCATCGACCTCTCGCAGGTGAAGCCCGGCTCCTACGAGCTCTGCGCCTTGCCCCTGCGGCTGGTAGGAGCCGACGCCAGCCCCGTGCGTGCGGTGCTGATCGAACGCTGACGGCGTAGGATCCTCGCCATGAGCACGCCCCCCGCCGCCCCCCTGCCTCCTGCACGCGTCGCGCTCGAGGCCGAGCTGACCGCGTGGCTGCCCACGCTCAAGGCGCTCGATCCCACGCGCCCGGAGGCCGCCCGAACGCTCGATCAGCAGATCCCGTTCAAGGGACCCGCGGTGGCGAAGGTGCGGGCCCTGTGCCAGCAGGGGATGGTGGAGGGCTGGCTGCTCCCGAAGGCGGGCGGCCCCAAGGTCAAGTTCGGCCGTCTGGCCAAGGACCTGGGCGGCTTCGCCGTGGACGTCGTGTGGATGGAAGGGCAGGGCATGGGCCACACCCACACGAAGGGCGAGATCAACCTGTGCCTCGACTGGAAGGGGAGCCCGCGCTTCCACGAGCATCCCCCCGGGTGGGTGGTCTTCGCGCCCGGCTCCCACCACGTGCCCACCGTCACCGGCGGCGAGATGCTCTTCGTCTACTTCACCCCCGGCGGCGCCGTCGTCTGGGACCCGCCCCCCGCCCCCAAGGCCTGAGCGTCACTTCGCCGACGGCAGCGTGACCTCGAGGACGCGCACCTCGTCGGTTGCGAGCGTGATCCTCCGCTGCCGTCCCTCGTGGCCCCTGGCGGTGACGACCAGCGAGCAGGGACCCGCCGGGACGCCGCGCAGGCGCAGCAAGCCCTCGCCGCTCGCGCTCGGCGGCGGGGCGTAGATGTGCCCGTCCACCAGCACGGAGACCCGCGCCTCGGTGCTGGGCGCTGCGAGGCGCACGCGAAGATCGAGTCCGCCGTCGGGGATCTGGTGCGTGAAGGGGCCGTCGGTCCCCAGAGTGATGTGCTGGGGCGCGAACTCGAACTTGGGGGGCGTCGCTTGCCCGTCTTCCTGCTCCTCCCACGGCAGAGCGAGGCGCAGACTCACCCGCGCGCCCGGCCCCAGCAGCGGATGCGTCACGCGCAACGTCGCACCGGCCCGCTCTGAGGCGACGGCAGCGTCTTGTGTCAGCCACGCCAAGCCCTCGCCGTGACCGTCCAGCCGCAGCACTTCGATCTCGGCGGCGTCAAACGCTTCGAACGCAGGCAGGCTCTTGGGCATGTAGACCTCGAGCGCGTGGGTGACCGAGGGGCGCTCGCGCAGGTCGGCTGCGGCCAGCGACCGCGGAGCGGCTCCGACCGCGAAGGGGGGCAGGGTCACGCGCACGACGCTTCCATCGACGTGCAGGACGTACGTGCCCGGCACCGCGACACGCACGCGTACGCGGTTCTCGTGGCGCTCGATCTTGGTCGGGTCGTAGCTTGTGAGCGCGAGCCTGAGCTCCTCGTCGGGCGCGATGCCCGTGACCTCGAGCGCGCCGCCCGGCTCGATCGACCACGACACCGCGCGGGTGCCGTCCTGCGGGTCAAGCAGCAGGAAGCGGATCGTGCCAAACGGTCCGTAGGCCCAGAGCGCTGCCTCGCAGCCCGGCACGATGGAGGGCGGGCGGGCGTCCTGCGCGGCGAGCGTCCCGGTCTGCAGCCGCCACGCACCGCTCAGGGGCTCGCGCGCGGCGACGAACAGGTGGCACTCCTCGAGGTCCTCGGGCTGGATGCCCAGTTCGCTCGCGAGGCGCGCGTTGCCGAATGGAAGGAGGATGCGTTCGCTCGGCTGGACCGCGAGCGTGAGCGTTGCCGTCTCCACCCGGGCCTCGGCCACGAAGGGCGAGGCCTCGGCGTGATAGGGCCCAAAGGGGGCGTCCAGGCGCACGAGGTAGGTGCCTGGGGGGACCTCCAGCGCCTCGTCGTCGGCCTGGGTCGGCACGAGACAACATGGTGAACCCGGGACGGAGCAGTGCCTCCGCTGCGCGGCGGCAGCGATCGCCCTTGTTGATGCAGGGGACTTCGGTGCAGTGTGTCCCGGTGAGCTCCATGAGCACCGCGATG
>JANOFW010000341.1:0-10156 GCA_031413835.1 Planctomycetia bacterium | reverse complement strand
GTACCAGGCGACCGCCATGCCCTTCTCGAGGCCCTTCATCCAGCGCGGCAGGTACTCGGAGAGGTAGTTCGCGCAGCCGATCTGGAACGGGTGGCTGCGCTTCCAGCCCATGAAGAAGCGACAGGTCATGCCGACGGCCGTCATCGAGACCTGCTGCAGCGCGCTGGCCTCCTTGCCGCTCAGCTCCAGGTAGCCCGTGAAGGACTTGAAGTGCCGACGCGAGCCCACCTCGTAGTCGTAGTCGCTGGCGAGGTCGGCAGGCACCTCGACCTCGCCCGTGATGTCGAACGCGCAGCGCTCGAGCCACGAGTCGATGCCGTCCATGGCCCGCTGCGGGAGATCGAGGCCCGAGAGGTCGGCGGTCTTGAGCGTCATGAGCACCCACGAGGTGCAGGAGGTGTCGCTCTGGTGGTAGCGAGGGCCGTAGCGCCAGCCGCCGCCCGGCGTCTGCACGCGCGCGAGGTAGTCCACGCCCGCCTGAGCGGCCCGCCTCAGGATCGGATCGCCCAGCGGGCGGGCCACGGCGTCGATCGAGGTGCCGTAGGCTTCGTTCACGCCCCAGACGCCCATGGCGATCAGGTAGGCGAAGATCCACGACTCGTCGCCGCCGCCGGTGACCGGATAGGAGCCGTCGTAGAACTGCGTGGCCACGAGGAACTCGACGCCGCGCCGGATGACCTCGCAGTACTTGCCGCGGTCGATGACGTAGCCGGCGCCCAGGAACGCCAGCATCGAGAGCCCGGTGTAGGCGGGTTCGCAGCCGATCGTGCCGCCGAAGCCCTTCTCGTTGCCGTCCCACCAGCCGCCCACGTGCTGGTGCCTCTCGAGGAATCGCAGGCCGTTCTCGACGCAACGCTCGGTCTCGCGGCCGACGCCGAAGAGCCCGCCCTCGAGGGCCTTCCTGCGGTTGTTCGCGCGGTCCACGGCCTTCGTGCGCGTGTGCAGTGGGCTCTTCGCCTGGGCGAACCAGGCCTTCCACAGGGCGGTCTTCTCGGCCCCGAAGCGATGACCCGTGAGGCGCTCGAGCGCGAACTCGATCTCGCGCACCATCGCGGGCGACCAACCCGGGGTCTCGAGCAGCGCGATCAGCGCGTCGAAGGCCGGCTTGTGACGGATGTAGCCCAGCGCGCGCACCGCATTGAGCTCGCTCGTCCGGGGCTTCTCGCGCGGCTGCACTCCCTTGATCAGGTCGGCCACGGCGCCCTCGGCATCCAGGCCCTCGAGAGCGCGCGCAGCGAACATGCGTCGCGTGCGGTTGTCTTCGTGGACCGCGGTCTTGAGCAGGGTCTTCTGCGCGTCGCGCGCGCCGAAGAGGCCGCAGAGCTCCATCACCGTGAAGGCCGTGTCGTCGTCGCTGAAGTCCACCTGCGCCGGGAGGCGCGCGCGGATCTTCTCCGCGGCCGGCGTGCCGATGCGCAGCAGCGCCGTGCGCGCGGCGTCGCGCACCTCCCACTCCGTGTCCTCCTGCACCAGCGTGATGAGGCGGTCGATCACGTCGCCGGGGACCGGGGCCGCGGGGGGCGGGGGCGCGGCCGGGGTCACCGTCGGTCCCCGGGGGGCCGTCTGCGCCCAGAGCAGCCGCGCCAGCGCCAGGGCCGCGGCATCGCGGTAGTCCTTCTTGTTGCTGCGCGTCATCGAGAGCAGCTCGGGGATGTCCTCGTGACCGGCAAGCTCGACCACCGCCTTGAGGCAGGCGTTGCGCCCCTCGTCGGTGGGCGTCTGCCCGAGCACGTGCAGGAAGCCCGAGAGGCCGCCCTTCCAGCCGATGCGTTGCAGCGCCAGCACGGCGTAGAGGCTGGCGTACTTGTCGGCTCCGCGCCGGGCGATCTCGGCCAGCGGCTCCGCGGCGGCGTTGAGCCGCAGGTAGCCGGCCGCCGAGCACGCGCCCATGCGGATCTCCTCGGTGCGGCCCTTGTCGAGCGCCATGAGGACGGCCTGCTGCACCTCTGGGAAGGCGCCTGCGTTGGGGACCGGCAGCAGCCCGCAGAGGAAGAGGGCCTCGGCCTGCACCTCCGGCGCGCGGCGGCCCGAGATCAGCTGCGCCAGGGCCTTGTCCACGACGGGTTCGCCCCACGCGGAGAGAACGCGCGCGAGGTTGAGCTGGCGTGAGTCCTCCTTGGCCTTGACCGCCGCCTGGATCGCCTTGGCGACGTCGGCGTCGGCGAAGGGCGCCGCGCCGATCGCGGCCAGCGCCTCGCCGCACGCCAGCGCCAGGTGCGGGTGCGGGCTGGAGATGGCCAGCTCGATCAGGGGCAGCGCGGCGCTCGCATCGGGCGCGGTGCGCACGCTCTCGATGGCCACGAACAGCTCGTCCGCATCGCCCTTCGCGAGCCGCTCGCGCCACTTCGCGGCGTCGGCCCCGGCGCGCGGGGACGTGCCCCAGAGCGCCAGCGTCAGGAGGCAGAGCACCAGCGGGCCGCGACGGCGTACGACGAGCAGGGGCACGCAGAGCCTCCGAGGTCGAAACATTCTACGCCGCAGGCCCTTGAGGCTCATGGCCCAACGCGCCCGGTTGGCCTCCTAGGTCGGGCGCCACGGACCGGACGGGGGCCCGACGGGGCGCACCGTCCCAGGGGGGGGGCGGGGGCTGGCCGGCCCGACCCGGTGGGACCCGGTCCTCAGGCTCCCGGGTTCCACGTCCGCTCGCGCGGCGTTACCAAGGAGAGCCTTCCAACTACCCTGGCGACGCGGACAGCCTGCCTGGCCGCCCCGCCCCCTGGAGCCCGCCCGTGCGGACACACCTGCCCCTGCCGGCCTTGCTGGCCCTCTCCCTGGCCGCCGCTCCTGCACGCGCCGACACCCTCGAGCTCAGCGACGGTCGCGTGGTGGAGGGCGCCGTCGAGCTGACGCCCGAAGGCTACCGCGTGCGCACGCGCTTCGGGGAGGCGCTCGTGGCCAAGGCGGACGTCAAGACCCACACCCCCGGGTTGACGGTGGATGCGCTGGTGCGCGAGCGCCTCGCCGCCCTGGCCCCCGACGACGCCGAGAACCGTGCGCGCCTGGCCGGCTGGTTGGTCGAGCTGGGCCGCGGCGACGAAGGCCGTGCGTTGGCGGAGCAGGCGCTCGAGCTCGACGCCGAGAACGCCGCGGCGCACGCCGTGCTGGGACACGAGCGCCATGGGGGCCATTGGATGACGCCGGAGGAGGCCCAGCGTGCCAAGGGGCTCGAGCCGCACGACGGTCGTTGGTACACGGCCGAGGAGTGGCGCAATGTGGGCGAGACGGCCCGCAAGGCCGCCGAGGACGCCGACGCCCGCGCGACCCAGAAGGCCCGCTCCGAGGAGGTCAACCGCCTGGTCAAGCTGATGGCGAGCCCCGACGCGGCCGCGCGTCAGAAGGCCAAGAGCCGGCTCGAGACCCTCACCGTCGAGACCGGCAACAAGGACCTCAAGCGCCTCGTGGCCCAGGTCGAGCAGTACGTGCAGGCAGCCGACGAGCTGTCGCGCGCCAGCAGCTCGGGGGCCGGCGCCACGGTGCTCTCCGAGCTGCGCATCAGCATGAGCAAGCTCAAGCGGCCCATCGAAACCTTCACGACGAGCCTGGGCAGCAACATCGGCGGTTCCCCCGTGAGCATCCAGCTGCCCGAGCTCGAGGTGATCAACCTGCGCACCATGGTGGGCATCCCGGCCATGGTGTCCAAGTAGCGGAGACGGGGCCCCAGAGCGGCCCGTTTCCGCTATTGCGCTGCAGGCGGCGCCGGTGGGCCCAACGGCGTGGAGCGGACCCGCGTTTCCGGCCCGATTGCTCGGTGGGCCCGAATCTGTCAGGTTGTCAGCCAGTCGCCGTTGAACCTAGGACAACTTGGCAGGTTTGGCGGGCGCACAGGCCCGGGACGTGACTTCTGACTTGGACATAAGTTATTAGCGGAAAAGGGGCTATGTCCGCGGCGTCGGCGGGTATGGGATCGTTCGAGTACGGCACTGGGCTTGCCCCTCCCCCAACTTGCCCACGGTCCTTTTCCGCAAGGTGTTCATCGGAACGCACGCCCTCGATGTGGGCTCCGAGATCGCCGGATGGGTTCGGTCCTGGGGCTACGAGGTGGAGGTGGTTTCCGACGGCGCTCAGGCCGTGGCCGCCCTTCATCGCGGGCGCTTCGCGGCCTCCTTCCTGGATCACCAGCTCGGAGCCGTGGAGGGCCAGACGATCTGGCGGGTGGTCCGTCCGATCGTGGGCCGTCGGCTCATCCTGATGGCCCGGGAGCGGAGCAACGAGCTGTGGTTCGAAGCGCTGCGGTCGGGCGTGGGAACGGTCCTGCCCCTGCCCCCGGCGCGGCAGATGGTCCAGGCCGCCCTGGCCGCGGTGAGCGCCTCCTAGGGGCGTCCTCCGCAGGTCCGGAACCGGTCAGAGAGGGAACGCGATGTCCTCGATCAAGCCCCTGAACGACAAGGTCCTCATCGAGCGCCTTGAGGCGGTGGACAAGACGGCGGGCGGCATCCTGCTGCCAGACTCCGCCAAGGAGAAGCCCACCGAGGGGCGCATCATCGCCGCCGGCGACGGCCGCTGGAGCGACGAAGGCAAGCGCGTGCCGCTGTCGGTGAAGGCCGGCGACCGCGTGCTCTTCAGCGCCTACGCGGGCACGCAGATCAAGGACCACGGCAAGGAGTACCTGATCCTCGAGGAGAGCGAAGTGCTCGCCGTCCTCGATGACAAGGCCTGGGGTGCAGGCGCGGCCTCCACCTCGCAGGCGCCCGCCAAGCAGGCGCTCGCCAAGAAGAAGAGCTGACCAGAGCGGGCCGGCGCCCAGCCGCGCCCGCGCTCCGTCGCTGGCCCCCGCGACCCCCTCCCTCCCACCTACCACCCAGATCCCCGATCCACGTCCCCCCAGATCAGCCGCCCCGCGCCGGGTTCTCCGGCGGGCTGCGCGGCCGGAAGGAACCACCGATGGCTGCCAAGCAGATCGTCTACAACCAGGACGCCCGTGAGCGGATCCGCGCCGGCGTGCGCCAGCTGGCCCGCGCCGTGAAGGTCACCCTCGGGCCTCGCGGCCGCAACGTGGTGATCCAGAAGTCCTTCGGCAGCCCGACCGTCACCAAGGACGGCGTGACGGTGGCCAAGGAGGTCGAGCTCCGGGACCCCTACGAGAACATGGGCGCCCAGATGGTGCGCGAGGTCGCGGCCAAGACCTCCGACGTGGCCGGCGACGGCACCACCACGGCCACGGTGCTGGCCGAGGCGATCTTCGAGGAGGGCCTCAAGAACGTGGCGGCGGGCGCGAGCCCGATCGGCATCAAGAACGGCATCGCCAAGGCGGTCGAGAAGGTCGTCGAGCGCCTCACGGCCATGAAGACGGCGGTCAAGGGCAGCAAGGAGATCGCCCAGATCGGCACCATCGCCTCCAACGGCGACGAGGTCATCGGCAAGCAGATCGCCGAGGCCATGGACCGCGTCGGCAAGGACGGCGTGATCACGGTCGAGGAGGGCAAGGCGCTCGACACCACCGTGGAGTGGGTCGAGGGCATGCAGTTCGACAAGGGCTACTGCTCGCCGCACTTCATCACCAAGCAGGCCGAGATGACCTGCGAGCTCGAGAATCCCTACATCCTGATCCTCGAGAAGAAGCTCAGCAGCATCAAGGACATGCTGCCGTTGCTCGAGCGCGTGGCCAAGAGCGGCCGCTCGCTGCTGGTGATCGCGGAGGACATCGAGGGCGAGGCGCTGGCCACGCTGGTGGTCAACCGGCTGCGCGGGGTGTTCCAGTGCTGCGCGGTCAAGGCGCCCGGCTTCGGCGACCGCCGCAAGGCCATGCTGCAGGACATCGCGGCCCTCACCGGCGGCACGCCGGTGATGGAGGACCTGGGCATCGACGTCCAGAACCTCGACCTCAAGGACCTGGGCAGCGCCAAGCGCGTGGTCGTGGACAAGGACAACACCACCCTGATCGAGGGCGGCGGCAAGCGCGAGGCGATCCAGTCGCGCATCGCGCAGATCAAGAAGGAGCTCGAGTCCACCACCTCCGACTACGACCGCGAGAAGCTCCAGGAGCGGCAGGCCAAGCTGGCCGGCGGCGTGGCGCAGATCAACGTCGGCGCGGCCACCGAGGCCGAGATGAAGGAGAAGAAGGCGCGCGTCGAAGACGCGCTCCACGCCACGCGCGCGGCCGTCGAGGAGGGCATCCTCCCGGGCGGCGGCGTGGCGCTCCTGCGCTGCATCCCGGCTCTGGACGCGCTGCAGGTCACGGGCGACGAGAAGATCGGCGTGCAGATCGTGCGCCGCGCCCTCGAGGCCCCGCTGCGTCAGATCGCGAGCAACGCCGGCGTGGACGGCTCGATCGTGATCCAGAAGGTGCGCGAGTCCAAGCAGGAAGCCTTCGGCTACAACGCCGCCACCGACGTCTACGAAGACCTGGTGAAGGCCGGCGTGATCGACCCCACGAAGGTCGTGCGCACGGCGCTGCAGAACGCCGCCAGCATCGCCACCCTGCTGCTCACCACCGAGGCCGTGATCTCCGAGATCCCCGAGGAGAAGCCCAAGTCCGCTCCCGGCGGCGGCGGCGGCGGGATGGGTGGCATGGGCGGTATGGGGGGCATGGGTGGCATGGGGGGCATGGGCGACTTCTAACGCCACGCTGGGCTGGGGGCGCTCGGGCCACCGCGTCGTCCTGATGTGGACAGACCACACGGCGTCCTCCGCGGCGGCCCTCCGCACCCCATCCAGCGCGGCGGTGGCTTTCGGCCGGCTATTCGGTGAGTAGTTGGTGCCTGACCCCGGCTACTCACCTGCCCAGGCGAGCAGGTGGGTGGTGGCCTCGGCGAGGGAGTGCGCGTCGAAGTCGGCGCGCTCCGCCGGCGTGCGCGCGGGTTGGGTGGCGTGCGGGCCCAGGAGCAGGCGCAGCGTGTGGAGGCCCAGGGCCTTGGCCGGGGCCACGTCGTTGTCGGGCCGGTCGCCTACGTAGGCCACGTGCGAGGCCGGCAGGCCCCAGGCGTCGAGCGCCAGGCGGAAGAACGCCGGGTCGGGCTTGCTCAGGCCGACGATCTCGCTGAGCCAGATGCCGTCGAGCAGCTCGGCGGCCCCGCAGCGCTCGAGCTCGCCGCGCGCGCTTGCGGGCTGGTTGGCCAGCACGCCCAGCCTCAGGCCCGCGGCACGCAGGGTGCGCAGCGCGTCCAAGGCGCCCGGGAAGGGCGGCATGGGCGTGGCGTCCCAGGGCAGCTCGCGCCGCATCTGCTGCGCAAGCGCGGGGGCGGCGCCTGCGGCCAGCGTCGTCTGCACGAAGAGGCTGGGCAGCATGGGCGCGCGGCACGCTTGGGCGTAGAGCTCGTGGAGCCGATCTGCGCTCACGGCCACGCTGCGCTCCGTCAGGTAGCCAGCCAGCCAGCGCAGCGCGACGTCCAAGCGCGGGCGCTCGTCGAGCAGCCCGTAGCCCACGTCGAAGAGAACCCCGTGGGTGGCCGTCGAGCGCATCCTGCGCGATGCTACTCCCGCCCCCGCGAACCCAGAGGGCCTGGCCTGCGCTTCCCACGCGCCCGCCCGGGCCTGCCGCGGGCGGGTCAAGTAGAAGGGGGCCACTGGTGCCCAACGGAGCGCGCGTGCCCGACGTCCGTCCCCTGGTCTGGCTCGATCTGGTCGGGCTCACGCCGCGACTGCTCGAGCACGCGCCCAACCTCAAGGCGCTGGCGGCGCGCGGCGCCTCGCGCGCCCTGACGGGCGTCGTGCCGGCGGTGACGTGCACGGCCCAGGCTACGGCGCTCACGGGCGCCCTGCCCCAGGAGCACGGCGTGGTGGGCAACGGCTGGTACCGCCCTGAGCTGGGCGAGGTGCGCTTCTGGGTGCAGGCCCAGGCACAGCTGCTGCGCGAGCCGGTCTACGCCACGTTGCGCGGCCACGCACGCCGCCAGGGGCGCCCCTTCACGGCGGCCAAGCTCTTCTGGTGGTTCAACCAGGGTGCGCCGGTGGACTTCGCCGTCACGCCCAAGCCCTGGTACGGGGCCGACGGCTCCAAAGTGTTCGGGATCCAGGGCGAGCCCGGCGACCTGGCTCCCGCTCTCGAGCAGGCCCTGGGCCCTTTCCCCTTCCACTCCTTCTGGGGCCCACGCGCGGGGCTGCCGTCGAGCGACTGGATCGCCGCCGCCTCGGCCCGGGTGCTGCGCGAGAAGCGACCCTCCTTCACGCTCGTCTACCTGCCGCACCTGGACTACGACCTGCAGCGCTCCGGGCCCGAGCATCCCGGCACGCCCGCGCGCGTGGCCGAGCTCGACTGCGCCGCTGCGGTGGTGCTCGAGGCCGCACGCGAGATCGGCGCCGTCGTCGTGGGCTTCTCCGAGTACGGCATCCAGGCGGTGACGCAGGCCGTGGCGCCCAACCGCGCGCTGCGGCAGGCCGGCCTGCTCGCCGTGCGTGACGGGCCCTTCGGCGAGGGGCTCGACGTGCTCGGCTCGCGCGCCTTCGCCGTCTGCGACCACCAGCTGGCGCACGTGCACGTCAGGGACGCCGCCGACTTCGAGCGCGTGCGCGACCTCCTGGCCGCGCTGCCCGGCGTGAGGGAGGTCCTGGCTGGCTCCGCGCGCGCGCGCGTGGGGCTCGACCACCCGCGCAGCGGCGACCTCGTGCTCCTGGCCCGACGCGACGCCTGGTTCGCCTACCCCTGGTGGCTCGACGACGCGCGGGCTCCCGACTTCGCGCGCACCGTGGACATCCACAGGAAGCCCGGCTACGACCCGCTCGAGCTCTTCGTGGATCCGACGATTACCTTCCCGCGCGTACGCGTCCTGCGCCGCCTGCTCGCCAAGAAGCTGGGCCGGCGCTACCTAATGGACGTCGTGCCCCTGGACACCTCGCTGATCAGGGGCAGCCACGGCGTGCCGCCCGCGGATGCGCAGGACGGGCCCCTGGTGCTGGCCGACGAGGCGGCGTCGATCGAGGGCGTGGGGTCCCTCACCGACCTGGCCGGCACCGCGCTCCGCCACTTCGGCGCTCACGACTGAGCCGAGCCCGCGAGCGGGTCGCGCACGGAGGCACTGCCGGGCGGCTACACTGCCCGCGTCCGTGCTCACGAGGAGACGCGTGGCATGCCGCTCCAGATCTCGCCGCAGCGCAAGACCGCCTTCTACATCGGCACCGTCGTCATGGTCGTGGGGGTTCTCCTGTTCGCGTGGGCGTTGGCGACGGCCGTCACCAACCAGGGCGGATCCACGGACATGCGCTCCTTCGGGGTGCGCCTGTTCGGGGGCATGGGCGTGATGATCGTGGGCCTGATCGTTCGAGGGCTCGGCGCGCGTGGTCTGGCCGGCTCGGGCCTCGTGCTGGACCCCGAGCAGGCGCGCCAGGACCTGAAGCCCCACAGCCGCATGGTGGGTGGGGTCGTCAAGGACGTGCTGGAGGGGGCCGACATCCAGCATGGTGCGAAGACCCAGCGCGTCGTGATGGTGAAGTGCCGCGCGTGCGGCAGGCTCAACGAGGAAGACTCGAAGTTCTGCCAGGAGTGCGCTCAAGCCCTCTAGGGCGCGCCCGGCTCTCCCAGGCGCGCCTGGAGCGAGGCGTAGAGCGCGTCGTAGAGGAAGGAGGCGCGCGCGAGCGTGTCCTCGTCGTCCGCCGCGACGAGCGGGAATCCCTTCGAGATCGTGCGCAGGCCGGCCGACTCGGGCGTCAGGCCTACCTGGGCGTCGAAGTCGGCGCCCTGGACGATGCGCGCCATCTCGACCAGCACGGGATCGTGGGACAGGCGCTCATGCACCAGCGCCGCGAACGAGCAGCGGCCCTCGGCGTCCTGGTGCGGATAGGTGGCGCCCGGGGCGTCGAACCCGATCGCGTCCTCGCGCTGCTGGACGCCGGCCACCTCGCCGGGCTCCACGAAACGGAACTGGGCCTGCGGATCGAGGAAGCGCCGAATGAGCCAGGCCGTGCCCACCCGGTTGACCTGGATGCGCTTGCGCGTGACCCACAGCATGCGGTTCGCTCCTCGTGCGCCACGGGCCGAGCGGCGCGGCGGGGATGCTACCGCGCCGCGAGCCAGCGGCGGTTCGCCTCAGCCCAGTCGATGTGCTCGAACCAGCCCTTCACGTAGGTGGCCTTGTCGTTCTTGTAGTCCACGTAGAAGGCGTGCTCGTACATGTCGATCAGCACGAGCGGCCGGGCGAGCCACAGGGGGCCCACGTCGTGGGCGTCGCTGACCACGTGGTAGAGGCGCGCGTTGAGCGGATGGACGGCCAGCATGGCCCAGCCG
>JANOFW010000340.1:0-11312 GCA_031413835.1 Planctomycetia bacterium | reverse complement strand
GTCGCTTCTCGCGTCACGGTCCGCGCATCTTGGACCTGCCCAAGGACGTGTGGATCAACCAACCCACCCCAGCCGTCGCCCTGACGCCGGCTCTACACTAATTTCCAACGTGACCTGTCTCACCGGCCTTGAAATGTTCCGGACTGCGGTCCCGGGTACCGCGTGTACTTCGTCCGTCGCGGTCGTGCCCTCGTCGTCCTGCTCGCGGGTGGCGACAAGGGCCGTCAGCGTCGGGACATCTCGCTCGCCCTACGCCTGGCGAAGGGCGTCTAGGAGCAGACTATGACCAAGAAGACCAAGACCTCCCGCTACGACGTGGCCGAGCATCTGCGGACTCCTGCCGAGATGGCGGCCTACCTGGAGGCCGTCCTCGAAGAGTCCGGCGGTGACTCGGCGGCCGTCGCGAAGGCCCTCGGTGACGTGGCGCGAGCCCGGGGCATGTCGGAGGTCGCCAGGAAGGCGGGGCTCTCGCGGGAGAGCCTCTACAAGGCGCTCTCGGGGGAACGAAGCCCGGACTTCGAGACGATCCTCCGAGTCGTTCGTGCGCTCGGGATGAGGCTCCACGCCAAAGCGCTCGGCGCGTGACGCGCACGACGATGCCACCGGTACGTCCGGGGTCTCACTGTGGGAACCGGAACCACCCCCTCGATGGGACCCGAGGCCCACTGGCCGCCAAGCCACGCGACCACCGAAATCCACCGGCCCCCGCCCCACACAAGCCCCCGATGCCCAAGACCTACGTCATCGACATCCGGCACTACCTAGACGAGGGCGGCAACCTTCCCGCGCTGCCCGCCCCCGCAATGGCGATCGCGCTCTTCTGCGGCTCGATCGTGGCGTGGGTCTCGGGCTGGCCCGGGCCGGACGGCGAGCTCACGAACGTGCCCTGCCGCCGCTCACGCTCCCGACCGCCCTGCTACGGCGAGGTCTACGCTCGCCTCAGCGCCAGGGACGAGGTCGAGTGGCGGTGCCGGGTGTGCGGCGAGCAGGGCACGATCTCGGGCTGGAGGGGGACGCGGTGGGACAGGTCGGCGGGGGCGTGAGGACGCCCGTCGGCGTGCCGTCGAGGCGGCAGCGCCCGAGGTGGGGGCGCTGGCCGGGGGACGTACGGACGTACGGAGCCAGGACTATTCCGTGCCTGATTCATGCTCCGGGGCCGGGGCAGACCCAGACGGCGGCTGTGGCCCAGTCCCGATGGCGAGACAGGCGGCGGCGAGCTCAGCCAGGCGCGGAGCGTAGCGCGGTTCCTCGAGCAGGCGGCGGTGGCGCGTGATGCAGCGCGAGACATGGGGCCCCGAAGTTCCGAGCCTGAGGCTGATCGCGGTTGCCGAGAGACCTGCGAGTTCGTTCAGGAGGCCGATCCTTGCCAGCGCCCATAGGTCTACCGGACGACCGCTGCCGGGGTGGGGCAGCACCCAGGGCCCTCCGTTGGTTTGTGCTTGGGCCACCACCGCGAGCACCTGCTGCGGCGCGACCAGGGGCTGTCCCGGGCTGGTGCCGTCGGCGAGGGCCGCCTTGCGCCGCATCCACGCCAAGACGGGCGCGGGGGCCGCGCCGACGAGGTCATCGAGATCGTCGACGAGCGAAGCCTTGGCGCGGATGCGCGCTTTGACCAGGCTGCGCTCGGACTCGGTGGGCGCCGTGCCCCAGACTGAGACGTAGGTCGCGTTCGGATCGACCCTGCGCGCGGCGACGAGGATCTCGTCGATGTACCAGCCGGCCAGCCAGCGGGGGCGACGCGCGCGCACATGACGCATCGCGCTGCCGTGGGCGTACCGCGTCGGTTCGGCAGCAAGACGCGCAGCGACGGGGTTGTGGTCGATGTAGCGGACCAGAATGAAACGGTAGCGGAGGGAAAGCACGGGGCGACTGCGGAAGCGGCCTCGGAACAGCGGGCCATCGCGCTTGTTGGCCCGGTTGAAATAGCGCACGTACGCGTTCTGAATGCGCCGGAGCGCCACCGAAAGGCGGCCGGAGGGGCTGCGCACCAGCAGGTGGTAGTGGGTCGGGAGGATCACGAACGCATGGACCTCGATCTCACCCCGGCGGACGGCGTAGGCGATCAGTGCCAAGAAGAAGCGGATGTCGGCGCGGCCCCGGAACACGACCCGGCGGGCGATGCCGCGGTTCATGACGTGGAACCAGCGTCCTGGACGGTCGAAGCGGGGGAGGCGGCTCATGGGGGCTCCAGGCAGGTGGTGACACCTGGAACTTCGCCACGAGCGCCTCGGGGGTAACGGATCCGAGGTGAATTCAGGCACGGAGTGGTCCTGGCTCCGTACGGCGCGCGGCCGAGTCAAGAGACAAGTGCTACAGCGTCGCACAATCAGCAGCGCTCATCCCGCCTGACGAGATCTCGTCAGAAAAGTGCTGCAGCGTCGCATAATCAGCACCGCGCGCTGCTCCCCTGAACGGCGGCCTCGCGCCCCCGACGGGTGTGCCGAGCCCTGCTCGAGATCGCGAGTACTCGGGCACTACTTGGTGCGCGTGTTCCACAAGGCGCGGTAGTCGTCGTGTATCGCGTCGGACGGGTACTGCTCGCCCGGTCCGTAGGGGTAGTTGGTCATCGCGGCGAACGGCAGCGGCTCGACCGTCGCCGCCAGGTCGATGCGGCGGTCCTTGTAGTACCCGTTGGTCATGAGGGCGAAGCCGAGGCGTTCGCCGGGAGCGGGGGGAGGCGCGGGCTCGAAGCGGAGCGCGATCTCGTCGCCGCCGAAGAAGATCGCGAAGCGGTCGTCCCCGGTCGTCAGGAGCTCGTGGACGTCGCCGTACTTGGTGTATGCGCCGGGGAAGTAGGCGGGGCTGCGAGCGGCGACCTGGTCGTAGACGAGCTCGTAGCGCTCGCCGGCCGTGCGGCCGCTGAAGCCGCGGTTGCGCAGGGCCGCCGACAGGAGCGGAAGGGGGACCGCCCGGAACGGCACGTCGGCGCTCGTGTCGACGAGGATCGCGCCCACGTGGGTCTTGAAGAGCCATGTCAGGCGGACCCTGAAGTCATCCGCCGGGAAGGCGTCGGTCAGGTCCATCACGATCACGCGCCTGAAGCCCGTGAGGTTGGGCATCTCGACGACGTCGCGCGCCACCTCCGTCCAGATGCCCCCCGCGGCGGGCACCTCGATGCGCGTGCGCTTGCCGAAGAGCGCTGCGCGCGCCGAGCCCTCGGGCGTGGTCGGGAAGACGGACTGTCCGTCCAGGACCAGCTTGATCTGCGGGGCCCCCCGAAGGTCGCCGAGGTTGAGCTCGAGGGTCTGGTAGTCGTAGCCGACGTTCGGGTCGTCGTTGAGCGTCACGTAGTCGTCGTCCGTCGCCGAGACGACGGCGGTGACGTCTTGGCCTGTGTTCACGTGGAGCGCGGAGAGCGGCGGGGTGAGCGGCAGCCTCACCGTGTGGATCCGCTCGCTCCCGGGGAAGATCGCGACGCCCAGCGGCGCGCGCTCCGCGACGAGTGCTGACGTCTCGGGGCAGTAGAGCGCGAGCAGCTGCACCTCGTCGACGTACTCCACCTCGTCGCGTTCGCCGGTGAGCCTGAGCTCGTACGCACCGTTCTTCGGGGCGGGCTGCGTCATCATCACGTAGTAGTCGATCGGGTAGGGCCGGAGGTAGCCGACGCGCCCGCGGGTTGCCAATCGCCCGCTCGGGATCACGTCCGACTCGAAGGCGTACTTTGCGCCGTCCCAGGAGAATAGGAACGGGCAGGAGCCCAGCGAGTCCTCCTCGTAGACGCCCCAGTCCGACTCCGCGCCGAAGAGGTCCCGCGCCTTGACGCGGAGCACGTACTCCTCGACGTTGGGCGCGTCCTGAACCGCCCAGCTCAGCGCGGTGGTCCAGCCCGAGCTTGCGTAGAGGGTCCCTGCGTTCGGGAAGTCGAACGGGAACGTGGGGACGCCGGAGGCGTTGGTCCTGTAGAGCTCGGCGTAGTACGAGACAGGGGTGAAGCCCTCGGCATCCGTGCTGGCGTTCCAGAAGAACTCGAAGTCCCAGGCGGGCCCATCCGCGACCTCGGTGTGGTTCGCCACCACAGGGACGCTCGGCGGCGAGTTGCTCCCGCCGCCGGAGGACCCGCAGCCGGACCCCGCCAGCACCGCCGCCAGGACGATCCAGAACGCCGAAATCCCGCGCATGGTCCGACCTCCACCGTAGGGAGTGTGGCGCGGCGATCATCCGGGTGCCCGCGGGTCGGGTCAAGGGGACGAATCCCGGCTGATTCCCAGACGCCATGGCACTCCTTCTGGGAGATCGCGGTGCTCGAGCGCTGGCTCGTGTCACACCTCCTGGAGGGAGAGTAGGTAGCGTTGCGCGGCTGGATCGCCCTGGACTCTGGGCTCAGCGCCCCCGCGACCCCCTGAATCCGGACGTTGCGTCGTCCGATCCCTAGACTCGCCCCCCTCGCGATCTCGCTGTCGGACGGTTCTCCGATGATGCCCAGCCGGATGCACGTCCCGCCCTCCCTGGCGTCGCCCTCGGGCGTCGCGCCGGTCGCGCTCGCCAACCTGGGAGCCGTGCGTACCGCGTTCCTGGTGGGGCTCGAAGGCGTGGGACTGAGCGGGGCCGCCCGGCTGCTGCGGGCACGCGGCATCCAGGTGGCGGGCAGCGACCGGGCCCCCGGCGAGCGCTGCGCCGTGCGGGCGCGCGAGGGGGTGGTGGTCGTGGGCGTGGGGGCGGGCCTGGCCGGCATGCCGGGCACGCCCGACCTGCTCGTGCGTTCGGCGGCCGTGCCCCTGAGCCATCCGCAGGTGGCCGCGGCCCTGGCCGCGGGCGTGCCGGTCGTGACCTACGCCCAGGTCTTGGGCGCCTTGATGCTCGACCGCGTCGCCATCTGCGTCGCCGGCTGCCACGGCAAGACCACCACAACCTCGCTGGTGGCCTCGGCCCTGCTGCACGCCGGCCGCGATCCGTCTTTCGTCATCGGCGGCACGTTGCGCTCGCTGGGGGTGGGGGCCCAGGCGGGCCAGGGGCCCCACTTCGTGGCCGAGTCCTGCGAGTACGACCGCAGTTTCCACAGCCATCGCCCGACCGTGGCCGTGATCACCAACGTGGACGAGGACCACCTCGACTACTACCGCGACCTGGCCGAGATCCAGGAGTCCTTCCGCGTCTTCGCCTCCCGGCTCCCGGCGCACGGCGTGCTGGTGGTCCACGAGGCCCACGCGCACCTCCTTCGGCGCGACCCGCGCCTGGCGGCGCGGCTCGAGACCTACGGCTTCGGGGGCGACGCGCTGTGGAGCGTGGGCGAGCCGCGCACGCGGGCCGACGGCACGGGCATCGACTGCGACGTCTCGAAGGCCGGCGAGCGCCTGGGCACGCTGCACCTGCCGCTGCTGGGCGCCCACAACGCGCTCAACGCCACGGCCGCGCTGGCGGCGCTCATGGCCGGGGGTCTCTCCTTCGCCGAGGCGGCTGCCGGCCTCTCCGCCTTCGGGGGCGTGGGGCGCCGGCTCGAGCAGGTGGCCGACCTCAAGGGCGTGCTGATCCTGGACGACTACGGTCATCACCCCACCGAGATCCGCGCCGTGCTCCAGGCCCTGCGCGCGCGCCATCCGCACCGGCGCATCGTGGTGGCCTTCCAGCCCCACCAGGCCAGCCGCACGCGCTGCCTGCTGGCCGACTTCGCCTCGGCCCTCTCGGCGGCCGACGCGACCTGGCTCGCTCCCATCTACTTCGCCCGCGACAGCGAGGAGGAGCGCCGCAGCGTCACTTCGGAGGACCTCGCGCGAGCCATCCGGGCCGCGGGCGGCCGGGCCCAGACGCAGGCGAGCCTGGCGGAGCTGACCGCCTTCGCCCTCGAGCAGGTCCGACCCGGCGACGTGCTGGTCACGATGGGCGCCGGCGACGTGGACAGCGTCGCCCGCGCCCTGGCGGAGGGCCTCTCCGGTGGTCTCGCGCCCCAGCTTCGATGAGGCCCGTGCCCGCGCCGTGCGCCTCAGCGAGCACACCTCGCTGGGCGTGGGCGGGGCGCCCGAGCTCTACTTCGAGCCGCAGAGTCTCGAGGAGGCCGCGCTCGTCGTGGCGGCCTGCCGCGCCGCTGGCGTGCCCCTGCGCCACCTCGGCGGCGGCTACAACCTGCTCGTCGGCGACGCGCCCATCGCCGGGGCCGTGCTGGCCACCCACGCCCTCAAGGGCCTGGTCGTCCACGAGGACCGCGTGGAGGCCGCCGCCGGCCACCCCTTCCCCGACCTCGTGCGGCGCAGCGTCGAGCTCTCCATCCCCGCGCTCCCCGGCTGCCCGGGCATCCCCGGCAGCGTCGGGGGCGTGGTCTTCATGAACGCGGGCGGACGCTTCGGCTCGGTGGCCGACGCGCTGCTGGAGGTCTCGGGCCTGGACGCCGAGGGTCAGCCCTTCCGCCGCGAGGTGCGTCCGCGCGACTTCGGCTACCGCACGAGCCCCTTTGCCGGCTGCCTCGTGACCGGCGCCGTCTTCCGCCGCGACCGGGCTCTCGATCCCCAGGCGCAGCGCGCCCTGCTCGAGCAGGCGCAGGCCTGGAAGCGCGCCACCCAGCCTCTCGCCGCGCGCAGCGCCGGCTGCATCTTCAAGAACCCCGACGGCCCCGCGGGCGTGCGTTCGGCGGGGCGTCTGATCGACGAGGCGGGCCTCAAGGGCCTGAGGGTGGGGGGCGCCCAGGTCTCCCTGCTGCACGCCAACTTCATCGTCAACGCCGGCGGCGCCACCGCGGCGGACGTCGAGGGCCTCATCGCCCGCGTGCGCGAGGCCGTCCTCGCCCGACACGGCCTCTTGCTCGAGCTCGAGGTCTGCCGTTGGTCGTGACGTAGGCCCTACGTAGGTTCAGCGCCTCGGCGGGGCGACCGACGATAGGGAGGTGCGGCCGGGCGAACCGGGCTCGAGAGGAGTCCGTTCACCTGCGGCCGCCCACGCCCCCATGCCCCGCGCCCAGCCCACCCCCTCGCTCGCCATCCGCTACCGCGCTCTGGCGGGCAGCCCGCTGGGGCGCATCCTCGCGCGCCTGGCCATGTTCTCGGCCCTGGTCCTGATCGGCGGCGTGGTGATGCGTCAGGCCCGCGCGCAGGCCTACCGCCTGCCGGACCTGCGCCTGGGGCCGGAGAGCATCGCCTTCGACGGCCTGCCGTTGTGGGCCGACGCCCGCATCCGTGCCGTGCTGCAGCACAAGCCCCTCCTACCGCTCGACATCTCGGTCTTCGACCCGGGCGTCGAGGCGCGCGTGCGCGCCGTGCTCGGCCGCCACCCCCTGGTGCGTCGCGTCGACGACGTACGCGTCCTCTATCCGCGCACGGTGCGCGTGAGGGTGACCCTGCGCGAGCCGGCCTGCTTTGTCCAGACCCACCGCAAGGGCTCGGACGGCAAGCCCCTGCTGATGCTGCTCTCCCACGACGCGCAGCGCCTCGACGAGCGCTGCTACGCGGGCTATCTCGCGCAGCGCACACCGCTGCCCGTGCTCGTCGGCGTGGACCGCGGCTCGGGGCCCACGCCGGGCGTACCCTGGGACAACATGAAGGAGCAGGTCTCCGAGGGCTTGGAGGCTGCGCGGGTGGCCGATCGCCTGGCCCGCGACCTGGCCTGGGGCCGCACGCGCTGGGTGGTGCGCATCGACGTCTCGCGCTTCCCCTCGCCGGGCAACCGCCTCGCCGGGGAGGTGGCGCTGCTGCTCAGCGACGGAACGCTCGTGGACTGGGGCCGCACCGAGCGCGACCTGCGCGGCGCGCAAGAGGAAGAGGGCTACGAGCGCAAGATGTGGCGCCTGCAGGCGGCCCTGCCTTCGGCCTCCCCGCCGGGCCGGCCCCGGCAGCGCATCGACGTGCGCTACCCGGCCGATCCCGTCCTGCCCCGGTGAGCGCGGCCGCGCCGGGTTCCGACCGGCTGGGCACCCTGACCGCCGTGCTGCTCCTGCTGCCGGCGCTGCCGGTGGCCGGCCTCCTCTCCGTGCCGCTGCTCCCGGCCTCGGCCGCCGGCTACCTCGCGCTGGCCGTGCCCCTGCTGTGCGTGCTGCTCATTGCGCTGGCCCTCCCGGCCGAGGGCGGTCGATCACCGGCCACGCGCGTGCTGGTCGCCCTGCTGGCGGGCCTCCCCTTCCTCGTCTTCGGCTGCGTGCTGGCCGGAGGAGGCGCCCGCGGCGTCCTGCTCCCCGGTCTGGGGCTGCTTCTCGCGCTGGCGCTCTCGCTCGGGCTCTCCGCCGCCTCGCCGCGCCTGCGTCGCGGCGTGGCTGCCACGCTGCTGGGACTGTGGGCCGTGGACGTGGTGCTGGCCCAGGCGCGGCTCACGATCCTGCCCGACCAGCTCAACCCGCTGCGCGAGCCGAGTTTCGCGTGGACCGAGACGCCCGCGCCGGCCCGCGAAGCCTCCGTCCCCCGTGCGCGGGGCCTCAAGCCTGGCTCCTTCGTGCGCGTCGCGGACGATCCTGCCCCGCTCGGCGCCCACGGCCCGGGACCCTGGTTCGTCGTGGCCGAGGAGGGTCCGGCCCCGCGCGGCGCGCCGATCCTGCGCGTCGCCGGAGCCGGCCTCGATCCGGAGCCGCAACGCGTGCCGCGCTCGGCGGCCGGCGCCACATCTCAGGATCTCTACGTGTTCCAGGGCACGGGCGATCTGCGCCACGCCTTCGACCTGGGCGGAGCCGAGATCCTGCTGGTCGCGCCCGAGGCCTGGGAGGCCGACGCCCGGGCGATCGCGCGCGCGCAGGCGGTGGCCGCCTTCGCTCGCCAGGGCGGGCTCGTCGTCGGGCTGGGAGAAGGCGAACCCTGGCCGCCGGAGTTGGCCCGCGCGCTGGGTGGCGCCGGCAGCGCGCCCCTTCCGGTCTCTGGCGGTACGAACGTGCCCACGGCGTTGGGGCTGGGCGGCGTGCTGCGCGCTCGCGATCGGGCCTCGGCGCTCGGGAGCCTCGGGCCCTGGCTCGATGCGCCCCGCCCTCACACAGCCTTCGACGGGCTCCTGACGCCCCCCGAGCCCCCCGAGGCTTGGACCTCCGTCGCGCCCACGACCGACGAGCGCCGTCCCCTGGGCTTCCTGCTGCTGGGCTTCACCGTGGCGGTCGTATTGCTCGAGCCGGGGGCGCGGCGTGCGCGCGCGGCGCTCGCGGCGCTGGCACTGCCCGCGCTGGCCGCCGTCGCGGGCGTGCTGGCCCTGGCACCTGGACGGGCCGATCTCGACGCGCAGGCTGTGGTGTTCGATCTCGGGGGGCCGGGGGGGCGGCGGGTCGAGGTGCTGTGGCTACGGGCGGGGGAGCGCGGCTACCTGGGGCGGGTCGCCTTCGAGGGCGGCGGCGCGTTGCGCTGGGTGGGGGGCAGGCACCAGGACGGCGCGCTGCACCTCGTGCCCGACGAGAGCGCCTGGCTGGTGCGCCACCTGGAGGCGCGCGGGCTCGACCCGGCCGACGTCGAGGATCGTGGGGCCGCCTGGCTCCTGCCTTGGCTCTCGGGGCCCGTGGAGCCGGCGCGCCTGCGCCTGGGGCGGGCCCCTTTGCGCGGGCTCAGGATCGAGGGGCTCGAGAGCCCCGCCGCCTCTACCCTCACCCTGGCCCCCGTCCGCTAGGCCTTGAGCGCGGGGGACGGTCCGCTGCGCCCCTGACCCGCCTTGACCCGTTCCAGCGTCGGGCTACCTTCGGCCCCTTCCCCTGGCGCTCACCTCCCATGACCAAGACCACCATGGCCGTGACTTCACGGTCCACCGCCGCCTGGCACGTCATCGACGCCTCGCAGGAGATCCTGGGCCGCATGGCGGCCAGGCTCGCGCGCATCCTGCAGGGCAAGCACAAGCCCACCTGGACGCCGCACGCCGACGTGGGCGACTTCGTGGTGGTGATCAACGCCGCCGACGTCCAGCTGACCGGGCGCAAGGCGACCGACAAGGTCTACATCCACCACACAGGCTGGCACGGCGGCCTGCGCACGATCTCCTACCCGGCCATGAAGGTCCGGCACCCCGACGCCATGGTGCGCGAGGCGGTGCGGCGCATGCTGCCCAAGACCACCCTGGGCCGCCACATGCTCACCAAGCTCAAGGTCTTCCCGGGCAAGGATCACACCCACCACGCCCAGAAGCCTCAGCAGCTCTCGTTCGGTTCGGGCTTGAAGTAGCCCGCCCGTGCCAGAGCCCGTGTCCCAAGAAGCCGTTCCGAGCAGGAGTCGCAGCGCATGACCGCCGAGAAGACCGCCCTGACCAAGGCCACCGGCCGTCGCAAGACCGCGGTCGCTCGCGTCCGTATCGCCGCCGGTCAGGGCCAGATGCGCATCAACGGTCGTCCCGCGCTCGAGTACTTCCCCGCCCGCGACCACCGGGTCGCCGCCTTCCAGCCGCTCAAGCTCGCCCAGGTCGAGACCAAGTACGACATCGAGGCCCTCGTCCACGGCGGCGGCGCCCAGGGCCAGGCCGACGCGGTGCGCCACGCCGTCTCGCGCGCCTTGGTCGAGCTGCACCCCGACCTCGAGGTCACGCTGCGCAATGCCGGCTTCCTGACGCGCGACGCACGGCGCAAGGAGCGCAAGAAGTACGGACAGCGAGGCGCTCGCGCCCGCTTCCAGTTCTCGAAGCGCTAATCGGTCCGGACAGCGAGCGTTCGGCGCGCTGGGCTGGGGGCGCTCAGGCCACTTCGTCGTCCTCGCGTACCAAGAGTACGCGACGTCCTCCTCATCGGCCTTCCGCACCCCATCCAGCGTGCCGAGTGCATGTGTCGGCCGGGGATACGAGGCGTCGCGAGCGGTGCGCTGAGCACTGGCGTAGACTTGCGGCACGGGCGAACCTGCGGCGCCGCGCCGCGTTGAGCCCTTGAGGGCGTAGGGCGGACCTGCGCCCGGGTTGCCGAGCCGACGGGAGGGCGCATGAGTGCCGATGCGGTCGCCACGAGCTCGGGCCAGGCCGACGTGCAAGCGCTGGCGCCGCTCGCGGCGCAGTTGCAGAGGAACGTGGGGCGGGCCTTCTTGGGCAAGCCCGAGGTGGTGCGCCTGGTGTTGACGGGCCTGTTCGCCGGCGGCCACGTGCTGCTCGAGGACGTGCCGGGGGTGGGCAAGACGCTGCTCGCGCGCGCGCTGGCGGCGTCGATCGCCGCCGACTTCCGGCGGGTGCAGTTCACCAACGACCTGCTGCCCGGCGACATCCTGGGCGCCGCCGTCTTCGACCCCGCGCGGCGCGAGTTCGAGCTCAAGCCCGGCCCGATCTTCACCAACGTGCTGCTGGCCGACGAGATCAACCGCGCCACGCCGCGCACGCAGTCGGCGCTCCTGGAAGCCATGGCGGAGCGCCAGGTCACGATCGAGGGCCACACCCACGCCCTGCCGCGGCCGTTCCTGGTGATCGCTACCCAGAACCCGGTCGAGCTCGAGGGCACGTTCCCGCTGCCGGAGGCGCAGGTCGAC
>JANOFW010000339.1:0-1529 GCA_031413835.1 Planctomycetia bacterium | reverse complement strand
GGCGGCCGGCTTGGCCTCGGCGTCGCCCTTCTTGCACTTGCCGCAGCAGGGCTTGCCGTCGGCGTTCTCGCCCTTGCCCTTGCAGCAGTCGCCCTTGGCGCAGTCGCCCTTGGCGCAATCGCCCTTGGCGCAATCACCCTTGGCGCATTCGCCCGGGCCGTCGCCGCACGACTTCGCGGCCATGTCCTTGAAGAAGGTCACGAAGCGGTCGGCGGTCCAGCCGTCGGCGACCAGGCGGTCGCGCAGCGCGGCCATCGGGACGTCGGCGCCGCCGGCGAACCAACCACGCCAAGCGGCCTCACCCTCGGCCTTGGCCGGGCAAGCGCACTCGAGGCTGGGCGCGACCTGCTTGGCGATGTAGCCGAGCACGGTGTGCATGGGCGAGGGGGTCTTGGTCGCGGGGGCCTCGACCGTCTTGGGGGCCTCGGCCGGCGCGGCCTTGGCCTCGGGGGCATCAGCCGCCGGGGCGGCGGGCTTGGCGACTTCCTCGCCGGCGAGGGCGAGGCGCGTGGCAAAGGTGCCCGCGACGACGAGCGCGAGGGCGGCAACGAGACGCTTGGAGAACAGGTTCATGGAGCTCCTCTGAATGGAACGGGGGGTGGAAAGGGAGGTGGGAGGGAGAGTCGATCCTACGCTTCGCGGGGGCCCCCAAGGGGCCGGTCCGCGGACGTGGGTGGAATCCCAGATGGTACCGGGACAACGAGGGACGTTCGGCGCGGGCCGGGGGTTTCGTGAGAGACCCCACGGGGCTCGTCGTGGGTTCCGGGACGCGCACTCAAGTCGTTTATCCAGAACGACTTGTGCCGACTGCCCCCCGCGCCCCCAGAAGTCCTGCCCCAGGAAATTCACGCCTTCTTCGCCTGCGCGGAGGCCGAAAGTCCTCCCTTCGGCTACGGGGTGGCCGAACCGGGGCTCGGCTCTCCGCGTCCCTCCACGGGGCACGGCCTCCCAAGGCCTTGACCCCGACGCAGCCGACTAGAATCGCCCTCTCCGCCCCGGCGTCGATCCCTCGAGCCCCGAGGACCCCGCGTGCCCAAGCCCCTCCTGCGCCACGTCGTCCCGGTCCTGCTCGGCTTGCTGCTGATCCCCCTGTTCGCCGCGCCGGCGGCCTGGGCCTTGGAGCCTGAGCATCTCGAGGTGGAGCTGGTGGCAGAGACCACCACCGTCCAGCCGGGCACCAGCGTGCTGGTCGGCATCCGCATGGCGGTCGAGGACCACTGGCACGTCTATTGGAAGAACCCCGGGGCGGCGGGCTCGCCGGTTCGAGTCGTGTGGACCCTGCCCCAAGGGTGGACGGCGGGGCCGATCCTGTGGACCGCACCCACGGCCATGGCCATGGGCCCGCTCACCACGTACGGCTACCAGGGCACGTTCATCCTGCCCGTGCGCCTCGAGGTGCCGGCCGACGCGCCCGAGGGGGAGGTCACCGTCTCGGCCGTGGTGGACTGGGTGGTGTGCCACGAGGAGTGCGTGCAGGGCGACGCCGAGCTCACCTTGGCACTCAGGGTCTCGAAAGCCAGCCCGCTGCC
>JANOFW010000338.1:0-2319 GCA_031413835.1 Planctomycetia bacterium | reverse complement strand
GCCGAACTGGCCGGTCACGTAGCCCTGGGCGCGCAGCAGGCTGGCGATGGTGGGGTCTTCCTTCTTCATGCCCTCGGGCGCGCCCGGCAGGCCGACCTTGGTGAGGCCGGTGCGCATCGGCGACTGCCCGGTGACGAACGCCGCCCGCCCGGCGGTGCAGCTTTGTTGCCCGTACCAGTCGGTGAACAGCGCGCCCTGCTTGGCGATGCTGTCGATGTTCGGCGTCTTGTAGCCCATCATCCCCTGGTTGTAGGCGCTGATGTTGAAGCCGCCGATGTCGTCGCCCCAGATGACGAGGACATTGGGCTTCTTGGGCTCCTCCGCCTGAGCGGAGCCGAGCCCCCCCAGACAGACGAGAGCGGTGAGGGCCGTGAGGGCCAGTACGTTGCGCATGCTCGAGCGTCCTCCGTGCTCCACGCACGCCGCAGGTCGCCACTCGGACGACGCGCGGTCGCGGGGAGAGTGGGCGGCAAGCCTAGCGGTCCGTCCGAGCAATTGCGTCGGATGGCGGGGGCCCGGTCCGGCCGCCACATGAATTCCCGGGACGCCCCCTGCCGAGGCGGCGCGAGCGGCCCGCCCCGACCCCAACAGGCGCAGGCCCGGCCACGTACCTCTGTCCGGCAGGGGCTCCCGCCCCGTCGCGCTTTCAAAGCCCTTGGGGCGCACCCACCGCTATGCTCGACCCACCCATGGACGACCCCCGCACCCCCGGTTCCCCCGGCAGCCCTTCGGCGCGCGGGGCGCGGCCCAAGCGCAACGCGCCCCTGCTGCTGCTGGCGTTGGGCCTCGTGACCATCACGGTCCTCTTGTTCACGAAGAGCGGCGAGCCGCCCTACGAGACCACGCTCAGCGAGCTCGAAGGCGACATCGAAGCCGGATTCGTGGACGAGATCGTGATCATCGGCGGCAACAAGATCGAGGGCACCTACCGCGGGGAGGCCCACGGACGAGGACGGCCGACCTTCCTCGTGCCCTACACCGGGGGCGGCCAGAACAACCCGCTGACCCCCGAACGCCAGCAGAAGATGGAACGGTCGATGCATGCGTTCAAGGGCTCGTTCAAGACCAAGCCCGACGCCTCGGGCGTGGGCACGCAGCTGCTGGGCCTGATCCCCTGGATCCTGCTGCTGGTCTTCATGTGGTTCCTGATCTCGCGCCAGCTGCGCAACGCCGGGGGCGGGGGCGTGATGCAGTTCGGCCGCTCCAAGGCGCGCATGCACTCCAAGGAGCGCTCCACCGTCACCTTCGCCGACGTGGCCGGCATCGAAGAGGCCCGCGAGGAGGTGCAGGAGATCGTCGCCTTCCTCAAGAACCCGGGGCAGTTCAAGCGCATCGGCGCGCGCATCCCGCGCGGCGTGCTGCTGATGGGTCCCCCGGGCTGCGGCAAGACCCTCATGGCCAAGGCCATCGCCGGCGAGGCCGACGTGCCCTTCTACTCGGTCTCGGGCTCGGACTTCGTCGAGATGTTCGTGGGCGTGGGCGCCAGCCGCGTGCGCGACCTGTTCCGCCAGGCCCGCGAGAGCGCCCCCTGCATCGTGTTCCTCGACGAGATCGACGCCGTGGGCCGCCGCCGCGGCACGGGCCTGGGCGGCGGGCACGACGAGCGCGAGCAGACCCTCAACCAGATCCTGGTCGAGATGGACGGCTTCGACACCGAGCAGGGCATCATCCTGCTGGCCGCCACGAACCGGCCCGACGTGCTCGACCCGGCGCTGATGCGCCCCGGCCGCTTCGACCGTCAGATCGTGCTGAACCTGCCCGACGTCCGGGGCCGCGAGCAGATCCTGGCCATCCACTCGCGCAAGGTGCGCCTGCACGCGAGCGTGGACTTGGGCCGCATCGCCCGTGCCACGCCCGGCTTCTCCGGCGCCGACCTCGAGGCGCTGGTGAACGAGGCCGCCCTGATGGCCGTGACGCGCGGTCGCGACGCCGTCGAAACCCCCGACCTCGAGGAGGCGCGCGACAAGCTGCGCTTCGGCCGCTCACGCAAGAGCATGGTCATGACCGAGAACGAACGCCGGCTCACGGCCTTCCACGAGGCCGGCCACGCGCTCATGACCGTGCTCACGGAGAAGGCCGATCCGCTGCACAAGGTCACGATCATCCCGCGCGGCATGGCGCTGGGCGTGACCATGTCGCTGCCCGAGAAGGACCGCTACGGCCTGAGCCGCGGCGAGATCCTGGCGCGCTTGCGCGTGTGCTTCGGCGGGCGCGTGGCCGAGCAGCTGGTCTGCGGCGACATCACCAGCGGCGCCCAGAACGACATCGAGCAGGCCACCGAGCTCGCACGCCTCATGGTCACGAAGTGGGGCATGAGCG
>JANOFW010000337.1:0-4639 GCA_031413835.1 Planctomycetia bacterium | reverse complement strand
CCTGGGCGCGGCTCTACGTGGACGGCGACGCGCAGGCGCTCCCTCCGCGCGGCGCCGCGGCCGTCGCCGCACGATGAACAGCCACGCTTCCTCCCTCCACGCCAGCGCTCCCGCCGACCTGCTCGCCGGCGGCGGCGCGCGGGCCGCGCGCGCGCTGGCGGCACGGCTGGCGTGGTGGGTGGCGCTGGTGGCCTTCCTCGCGCACCTGGGCCTGGTGCCCGGGCTCCCCGGCAGCGTGGCCACGCACGAGGCGCTCAATTACGACGACCCGCAGGTGCTGGCGCTGGCCGGCTCGCGCAGCGTGCGCGAGCTGCTCACGCAGGACACCTACTACGCCTACAAGCCGGTCTACTTCCTGAGCCTCAAGATCGACCTGCTGCTCGACGCCGATGGCGCAGGCCTGGGCCACGTGGTGAACCTGCTGCTGTTCGCGCTCGCGGCGCTGCTGCTCGTGCGGCTGCTCGCGGCCCTGGTGGGCTCGCCCTGGATCGCAGGGGCCGCCGGGCTGCTCTTCGCCGTCCATCCGGCGCACGTCGAGAGCGTGGCCTGGCTCTCGGGGCGCAAGGACGTGCTCTCCCTGGTGCTGGCCCTGGGCGCGCACCTGGCCTACCGCCGCGCGCGTGCACGCGACGGCCTGCCCCTGCTGGCGCCCACGCTGCTGCTGCTGGCGGGGCTCACCAAGGGCACGGTCTGGACCTGGGCCGGGCTGCTGGTGGTGGACGAGCTGCTGGCGCGGCGCGCGAGCCGTCCGCCGCGCGGCAGCGCGTTGGCGCGGCTCCTGCCGTGCCTGCTCGTCGCCGCAGGCGGCATCGGTCTCGATGCCTGGATGGGCGCCACGCGCGGCCCCGGGGCCGTGGACCACGGCGTCTCCACCTCGGCGCTCGCGGCCGCGATGGCGGGGGTGCACGTCGAGTACCTGCTCACGCTGCTCCTGCCGCTGCACCTCACGCTCGACCACGACGTGGACCCCGCCGGCCTGTGGTCGTCGCCGCAGGCCTGGCTGGGGCTCGCGCTGGCCGGGCTGGCGCTGGCGCTGTGCGTCGGGGCCGTGCGCCGCGGACGGCCGCTGCTCGCTTTCGGGCTGGCCTTCTGGATCCTGGGCCTGGCGCCGGTCAACAACGTCTGGCCGCGCACCACCGTCTTGCTGGCCGAGCGCTACCTGCTGGTGGCCGCGGTCGGGCCCTATCTGCTGCTCGCCGGACTGTTCGCGCGCGCGGGCGCCTCGCGCGTCTACGCGCTGGGGTGCGCGGCCCTGCTGCTGGGGCTGCTGTGCGTGGGTCGCACGCGCACCTTCGCCGACTCCGAACGCGTCTGGGCCGATGCGCTCGCCAAGCAGCCCGGGAGCGCCCTGGCCTGGGTGCAGCGCGCCCAGGCCGCCGCCGAGCGCAAGGAGCGCGTGCGGGCGTTCGACTGGGCGCGCACGGCCGAAGACCTGGCCCAGCGCCGACCGCGGGCCTCCTCGGCGCACGTGCGCCTGCAGGCGCATCTGGTGGCCTGTGCCGCGCTGCTCGGCGAGGGTCGGCTCGAGGAGCTCCTGAGCGAGTCAGGCGCGGCCGGCATCCTCGCGCGCGCCGTCGCCGGGGACGCCCTTCCCGCCAGCGATGCCAGGAGGCTCGAGTCCTCGGCCGAGGTCTTCCGCGGCCAGGCTCTCGAGGGGCTCGACCAGCCCGGCGGGGCCCGCGAGGCCTACGCGCGCGCGGCGATGCTCGACGGCGAGAACGCCTTCGCGCACTTCAACCTGGCCACGCTGCTGGCCGCGCAAGGCGAGGAGGGCAGCCTCGAGGAGCCGCTCCGGCTGGTGCGCCGCGCGCGCCTGCTGCAGCCGCGCTGGCTCGACGCCGGGCTGCAGCACGCCAAGCTCCTGGCCCTGGCGGGCCGCGGCCCGGAGGCGCTGGCCCTCTACCAGGACCTCGAGCAGAGCCACGGGCCGCTGCCCGAGCTGCTGCTGGCGCGTGCGCAGCACTACCTCGCCGCGGGCCCGCCCGAGAAGGCGCTCCAGGACCTCGCGCGCCTGCGACGCGAGCATCCCGATCACCCCAAGGCTTCGCGGCTGGTCTACGACCTCTACGTCGCCGACGCGCGTCGCCTGCTCGACCAGGCGCGGCGCGAGCCGCAGAGCCCGGAAGCTCGCGCGGGGCTGCGCAAGGCCCTCGAACGGCTCGACGACGCGCACAAGGCAGGCCCCGACTGGACCGATGCCTGGCTGCTGGCCGGCGACGTGCTCTACGAGCAGGGCAAGCTCCTCGAGGCGCGCGAGCGCTACCGACGCGCGCTGACCCTCGACCCCAAGGCGCGCTGGATCCAGGGCCTGGTGGCGCGCGCCACGGTGCTCGAGGCGTCCTGGCTGGCGCGCCACGCCACGGGCGAGGCCATGCGCGACGGCGCGGCGGCGCTGGTCGCCGAGGCGCTGGCGGGACCCACCGAGCGCATCGACCTGGGCCTGGTGCCGCTCGAGCTCGAGCTGCCCCTCCTGCGCGCGGTGGTGCCGGCCTTCGAGCGCGGCGCGCAGCCCGCGCGCGGCTGGGCCGGGGCCGTGCTCGTGGCGGGGGCCCTGCTGGCCGCCGGCGACGACGCGCGCGCCGAGAGCGAGCTCGGCCGGGTGATCGCCGAGCACCCGCAGGAGCACGGCGCGCCCGAGGTGCTCGACGCCGCGCTGATGCTGCGCGCTGGTGTGAGCGACCGCGTGGCCGACGCCGAGGCCGCCCAGCGCGACTACGCGCTGCTCGCGCAGCGGCGCCCCTCGGACCCGGCGCCGCGATTGAGGCTGCTGCAGGTCGAGCTGCGTTCCGCGCTGGCGCGACGTACGATCGCCCTGGGTTGGGCCCCGAGCGAGCTCAGGCGCAAGGAGGCCGAGGAGACCGTGGCGCGCGACGAGGCCCGGCCCGCCGGCGCCCCGCCCCTCTCCCCGCTCGGGGCGAGCGTGGTGGAGGAGGCGCGCGCGCTGCTGCGCGACGCCCAGCGCTTCGCCGCGGCCGAGGCGGCGGTGGGGGAGGTCTCGGCGCGCATGCGGGCCTTCGCCGACGCGCAGCCGGGCGTCTTCGAGGCCGGACGCGATGCGGCCCTGGCGGAGATGCGCCAGAACCGCTGGGTCGAGGCGCTCAAGCGCCTGAACGGGCTCGGCGAGCGCTTCCCCCTGCACCCCGACGTGCTGCGCGGCCAGGCCGACGTGTACGTGAACCAGTATCTCGCGCTGCGCGAGAAGAGCCTGATCCAGGAGGCGCTGCTGGCCCTGCACAAGGCGGTGCAGCTCGACCCGCGCGATCCGCGCACGGCCCTGGCCGTCTCGCGCAGCCAGCGCATCGCGGGTGACATGCGCGCGGCCCTGCAGTGGGCCACGCGCGCGCGGGCCTACGAGAACCTGCCCGGGGGACCGGCCGCGCGCGAGCTGGCCGCGTTGCAGGTGGCGCTGGGCGAGCAAGCCCTCGAGGGCGGCGACCGCGCCGGGGCGCTCAGGGCCGTGGCCGCCGCGCGCAGCGGCGACCCGACCCTGCCCGCGGCCTACCTGCTGGAGGGACGGATCCAGCTGGAGTCCAGCGGCGAGCACGGCCAGCGCGATCCGAGCAAGGCCATCGAGCCGTTGATGAAGGCCAAGGAGCTCGAGCCGGCGAATCTGGCCGTGGACCAGCTGCTCTCGAAGGCCTACTTCCAGCGCGGCCTGCCGACCACGGTGGGCATCCAGATGGTGCGCGACCCGCCGCACCCCGCCGAGAAGGCCGGCGGCCCCGAGGCCTTCGCCCGGCTCGCCGCGCCGGAGCGCGAGGCCCGTCTCGCGGCCTACGAGAAGGCCAAGGCCGAGCAGGAGACCAAGCGCGTGCAGCTGCGCGGGCAAGCGCTCTCGGACCTGAGCGCCTCGCTGAGGCTCGACCCGGCGGCCGAGCACGCCGAGCAGGCCCGCTCGCTGCTCGAGTACCTCACGCAGGCCACCCCCGACCAGCAGGCGGCGCGCGCCAAGGAGGCCGTAGAGGCCCTGGCGCGCGGCGCGGGGCACCTGGCGGTGCGCGAGTTCGTGGACGCCTACCTGGCCTTCGAGGTGGTGCTGTCCATCGATCCCAACCACCGCAAGGCCTCGTTCTACCTGGTGCAGGCCGCCTACGAGCGGCTGATCGCGGGCGGGCTCAGCGACGAGGAGCGCCGCAACGTGACCAACCGCGCCTTCGAGCGCCTCCAGGCGCTCGACACGCTGGACGCGGCCGAAGCCTTCCCGCCGCGGCACCTCTACCGCGCCTACTTGAACGAGGCGCTCTTCCGCCGCAACGGCAACGAGGACGCGCGCCAGTCGGCGATCCGCGCCTACGACCGCTACCTGGGTCGCGCCTCCACGCTGGCCGAGCCCGACACCGAGAGCCTCGAGCGCGCGCGGCGGCGCCGCGATGAGCTGGCGCGGCTCGAGGCGGCGCCCCTCAAGCGTGACGGGCCCAGGTAGATGGCCACGGCCGGCGATGCGCGCGGCGCCGGACCCGAGCGGGCCTATGCGCCGGACCTGCCCGCCTCGGGCGAGGTGCGGCTCGACGCCGAGGAGTCGGCGCACCTGGTGCGCGTGCGGCGCGTCGCGGCGGGCGCCGAGGTGGTGCTCTTCGACGGGCGCGGGGCCACCCGCCGAGCGCGGCTGCTGACGGCCGACCCGCGCGCGGCGCGGCTG
>JANOFW010000336.1:0-2904 GCA_031413835.1 Planctomycetia bacterium | reverse complement strand
ACGAGCGCGTAGGCGCTGCCTTCGAGCGCGCGGCGAAGCGCCTGGAGACCTGGGTGTTCTGGATCTTCATCGGCGCGGCCGTGGCCTGCGCGTTGCACTTCCTGCTGCCCTACGGCATCGGTCCCTTGCTCTCGTTCCTGGCTGCCGGCCTGCCGGCGTGGGGCGCCGCCTTCCACGGCATCCTGGGGAGCGCCGACCTGCCGCGGCTGGCGGCGCGTTCCCACGCCATGGCCGAGCGCCTGAAACACGTCGCCGACGCCCTCGCGGCCGTGCCCCGCGAGCAGCTCAGCTGGCGCTCGCTGGCCGAGGTCTCGCGACGCGCCTGCGCCGACATGCTCACCGAGCTCGACGACTGGCAGGCGTTGGCTCGCCATAGAGACCTGCGCTTACCCTGAGCGACGCGCTCTAGCGGAGGGCCGGAAAGAGCTGCGCGAGGGGCACGCGGAGGTCGGGGAGCACCGGCGCGCCGTCGAGCGCAACGACCTCTGCCGCAGGCGGCGCGGCCTCCGCCAGGAGCACCGGGGCGCGCTCGGGTCGCAGCTCGACCGCTCGACGCGCGAGGGGATCGATGAGCCAGACGACCTTCACGCCATGGCCGAGCCAGAGGCCGCCGCGGCACAGCACGTACTCCCAGCTGTCGCCCGGCGAGCGCACCTCGGCGACGAGGTCGGGCGTCAGCTCCGGGAAGCCGTGCGTGGGGAGCGTGATCTGCGTCTCGTCCACGATCACGGCGAGGTCCGGGGCGAGCACCCGGTCGGGGTTGCGACGCAGGAGGAAGCCGGCCGAGGACTCGAAGAAGAGCCCCTTGCCGGCGGCCATCAGGTGCTGCCCCACGAGGGCGACCAGGCGGGCGTTCGTGCCCGTGGCGGGCCAGCCGGCGGGTTCGCGCAGGAGCACGCGGCCGTCCCAGAGCTCGGCGCTGTCCAGGCGGCAGGCCTCGACTTCGAACTGCTGGGCGGTCATCGGCGCAGGGGTGAGGGCGGTCATGGCTCTGGGCTTCATGGTACGGACTCCGTGCGGGGGGGCTACCACCTCTCCGCCGGGGACGGCCGTCCGGTCACGGGACCTAGACGGCGTGCGATCCTGGCCCCGCCCGCGGAGAGCGCCATGCGCAGCATCCTCAGAGGCCTGCTTGTGGCCCTGCTCGCGATCTGCGGCGTCCAGGGTCACGCCCAGGCCCAGGATCCAGCGCCCAACCGCATCGCCTGGCAGCCGTGGGAGACGCCCACCTTCGAGCGCGCGAAGACGGAGGGGAGGACGCTGCTGCTGGTGGTGAGCACGTCGTGGTGCCACTGGTGCCATGTGATGCAGCGCGAGACCTACGCGGACCCACGCGTGGAGGCGGCGTTGGCCCGCGGGTTCGTGGCCGTCAAGGTGGACGCCGACGACCGGCCCGACCTGGCCGAGCGCTTCCGCAAGTACCGCTGGCCGGCGACGGCCTTCTACTCGCCCACGGGTGAGCCGATCCTCGCGCTGCGCGGCTACCGCTCAGCCGAGGAGCTGCTCAAGATCCTGGCCGACGTCGAGGCGCGCGTGCGGCGCGGTGGGCCCTTTACCGGCTTCGAGACCGCGGCCGCCCCCCGCGCCCCCCAGGTCGATCCGGACGACGCGTTCCTCGAAGACCTGCGTGTGCGGCTGGTGCGGCAGCTCGACGCCACGTACGACACGACGCACCAGGGCTGGGGCAAGGGCCAGAAGTATCCGCTCGCCGAGCCGGTCCTGTGGGGCCTACGGCGCGCGCTCACGGATCCCAAGGAGGTGCAGCCGTTGCGGCGTGCGATGGACACGCTGGCGGCGAGCGAGGCCTTGCTCGACCCCGTCTTCGGCGGGATGTTCCAGTACAGCGTGGGGCCGGATTGGAAGGAGCCGCACTACGAGAAGATCATGGGCGTGAACGCCGGGGCGCTCGAGGCCTTCAGCCGCGCCTACGCGCTGTCGGGCAACGAGCGCTGGAAGCGCGCTGCGGAGAGCGTGAAGCGCTGGTTCGAGCGTTTCCTCTCCGCGCCGGACGGGGCCTTCTACACCAGCCAGGATGCGGAGGTGGGGGGCCGCGAGGCGACGGCCTACCACCGGCTCGGCGAGGCCGGTCGGCTGGCGATCGGCGTGCCGCGGGTGGACACGAACGTCTACGCGCGCGAGAACGGGCAGGCCATCCAGGCCTACGTCGCCTACGCGTTGGCGACCGGGGATGCCGCCGCGCTGGCGCGAGCCAAGCAGGCGGCGAATCGCGTGCTCGATACGCACTTCGACGGGGCTCGGCGCCTGGTCAGACACGACGCGGGGGGGCGCGGGGGGCGCTTCTACCTGCTGGACCAGGCCGATTTCGGACTCGGCCTGTTGGCCCTCTCGCAGGCGGCGGGCGACTGGTACTGGTTGCCGGTGATCGAGAGTCTGGCGCTGGGGCTCCAGAACGCCTTCGGCGCAGAGGGTGGGGGCTACTACGACGTCACGGAGGACGTGGCGGCGCAGGGTGCGCTGGCCGAGCGGGCACGGTCCCTCGAGGGGCAGGCCCGGATCGCGCGCTTCCTGGTTGGCGCAAGTGCGCTTGCTGGGCTCGAACGGCCCAGGCTGCGGAGAGACGCCTTGGGTGCGATCGCCGCATCGAGCGATCCAGCCTATCTTGACGACCACTGGCGGGATGTGGGGGGGCTGCTGCTCGCCGTGGAGGAGGCGCTGTCGCGGCCGACCCTGGTGAGCCTGCATGCGCACCCTGGGACGTCGGCGCACACGGCCTTCCTCGAGGTGGTTCGGCGCGCTCAGGCCCGCGACCCCGCCCTCTGGGTGCGCGGCGTGGAGCCTTGGATGGGACAGGCTGGGCCCAGGCCGGCGCCATTCGCCGTCGTCTGCGCTCCCGACGGCTCGTGCAGCGACCCGCTCGAGACCGCGCTGGCGCTGGAGGCCGCG
>JANOFW010000335.1:0-2637 GCA_031413835.1 Planctomycetia bacterium | reverse complement strand
CCCCGCCAGCCGCACCGGTAATCATGCTTGCCATCGCAGCAGCCTCGCTGGCCTTCAATGTCTCCTCGGCGGCTCTCGCCGTTCACGTCGAGCGCCAGGTGCACCTTCTGCCGACCTGCGGGGGGGGCCGGGGGGGCGGGGCTGCTCATGCGGGTCTCGGGGTCGCTGCCTCGGGGGCGCGTAGGCTAGCGCTGAAGTCCGGCTCGATCCACTCCACGTTGAGCCTTGGAGCCTCCCATGCGCCTCCCCCTCGCCGCGCTGCTTCCCCTGGCTCTTGCTCTGGCCGCCTGCGGCGACTGCGACTGCCACAAGAAGGACCCCACGACCAAGGCCAGCGCCACCACGGCCGAGACTCCCACGCCCCCGGTCCCCGTCGCCGCGGCGCTCGAGGCTGCCGAGCCGCAGCCTCCGGTCGTGACGCAGGCCTGGCGCGGCGAGGGCGCCACCCTCGAGCTCTCCGTGTGGCACATGCGCTGCGCGGGCTGCGAGAAGAAGGTCGAGGACGCCCTCAAGGCCCTCGCCGGCGTCAAGGACGTGCTGGCCACCAACGCCGACAGCAAAGTGGTGGTCACGCTCGCCGACGCCTCAGGCCGCGAGGCCCTCAAGCCCGTCATCCGTGAGACGCTCACGGCCCTCGACTTCCGCGTGCTGGGCGACTGAGCGAGACGCAGGGGTCAGACCCCCGCGTTTCGGTAGATGCTCCTGGAGGCAGGCGTAGGCTGCGCGCAGGAGCATCTTCTGCGTCGGGCCGAACTACGCGGCGCCCGCGCGCGAGATGGGCGCGGCGCCCGCGAGCGGTGCCGGGCCCGTGATCTTCTTGAAGCCCGACCAGGCGTTCGTGAGACCCCCCAAGCCGCTCGCCTTCCCGGCCGGGATCGGCGAGGTGCACCACGAGGTCGAGGTGGTGGTGCGCATTGGACCCGCGGGTGACGCCGAAGCCTTGGCGCTGGGGCTCGACCTCACGGATCGCGCGAGACAGGCCGACGGTGGCAGATTGTCAAAACTGACGAGATTCAATAGGCAAATATGACGAGATTCATGTGCGGAAGCCTCGCGCCGCGGTAGGCTCATCCCGTGCCCGAACTGCGTCCAGCCTGGATCCCCCGCCGCATCCTCCCGCGCGTCGAGGAGGCGCTCGCACATGCCCGAGTCGTCGTCCTGTGCGGCCCCCGCCAGGCGGGGAAGACGACGCTCGCGCGGCGCGTCGCGGCGGCGCGGGGCGGGACGTACTGGTCGCTCGACGACATCGAAACGCGCGCGATCCTCGACCACGATCCGCGGGCGCTTCTCGAGTCCCCGCCACCGGTCGTCGTGGACGAGTTCCAAGTCGGCGGCGATCGCCTCCTGCGCACCGTGAAGTCGATGGTGGACCGCTCCCCCGAGCCAGGCCGGTTCCTGCTCACCGGATCGACGCGATTCACGACGTTGTCGTCGATCTCGGAGTCGCTCGCGGGGCGGGCGGAGATCATCGAGCTGTGGCCGCTCACGCAGGGAGAGATGGCCCGAGGGCGCGACCGGATCGTGGACTTGCTCCTGACCGAGCCGGGCGCGGTCGCAAGCCTGCGTCCCGCGCCGCTCTCGCGGACCGATGCGCTGCGCCGCATCGTCGCGGGCGGGTACCCGTCGGTCTTCGCGCGCCCGCCGACTCCGCGGCGGCGTTGGTACGAGTCCTACGCCCGCACGTTGACCGAGCGCGACGTGGCCGAGATCTCGCGCGTGCAGGACGTCGCGTCCGTGCGGCGCCTGCTGTCGCTTCTGGCGGCCCGCACGGCGCAGGAATTGAACCTCTCGGACGTCGCGCGCGACCTGGAACTCCCTCGTACGACCGTCGCAGGCTACGTCCCGCTCTTCGAGACGCTCTACCTCATCCATCGGCTTCCCGCCTGGTCGCGCAACCTCACGCAGAAGGTCGTACGGCATCCGAAGCTCCACCTCGTGGACTCGGGCCTCGCGGCCGACCTCCTCGGCACCGACGCCGCGGCGCTCGCGCGACCGGGCCACCCTGCGCTGGGTCCGCTGCTCGAGACCTTCGTCGCGGGCGAGCTGCGCCGCCAGACGACCTGGGCGAAGACACCCGTGGACCTCTTCCACTTCCGCGAGCACCGCGGCCCCGAGGTGGACATCGTGCTCGAGGCGCGCGACGGGAGGGTCGCGGGCGTGGAGGTGAAGGCCTCCTCGACCGTCGAGGCCAGGGACTTTCGCGGGCTCGACGTCCTCGCCGAGCGCCTCGGCGACCGTTTCACGTTCGGCGCCGTGGTCTACCTGGGCGAGCGCGTTCTCTCGTTCGGCGACCGGCGGGCGGCGCTGCCCGTGGGCGCCGTGTGGGCATAGATCCACGCTTGATGCATTGATGATGCGTAGGGAGTAGTATCGGCTCTTGTCGTGCGGGTCCACCGCCCGGGACCACCCCGGTCGCCTTGGGCGCCCCCCGACGGCCGTCCACGTTCACCCCGGCGCAGAGCGCCTCCCCCACCGCGGTCGTGCGTCCGACCCCGGCGCGCGTTGCGCTGGGCACGAGCTCAATCGGGCGCTGGCGGCCCGCGCGCGTCGAAGGGCGATTCGAGCCCGGCCTGCCGGCGGTAGGCGAGGATGCGGTCGATCACGGCCGGGTCCGTGATCCAGGCCACCAGCAGCAGC
>JANOFW010000334.1:0-6335 GCA_031413835.1 Planctomycetia bacterium | reverse complement strand
GCTTCCAGCCACTCAACGCTTCCGCATGGTGGTCGAAGCGGGAAGCCTGCCGGTGCAGGGACGCGTGCTGGATGGCGCGAGCGAGACGCCCGTCGCCGGCGCCACGGTGGCGATCCACAGCACGAAGGGCCAGGGGCCCTGGTTCGACCAGCTCGTGACCTCGGACGCCGAGGGCCGCTTTCGCCTGAACGTGGTCGGCCTGCCCGCCCAGCTCCAAGCGCAGGCTCCCGGCTACGCGCGTGCTGAGCTCGCGCTGAAGACGGCCGGCGAGGATGCCGTGCTTCGCCTGCTCAAGACTGCGTCCATCGCAGGGCGTGTGAAGGCGAAGGATGGCGGCCCTGCCTCCGGTGCCGTGGTCGTGGCCAGGTCAGTGGGCCTGTCGTTCTTGGGCGAGCAGAGCACCGTCGCGGATGCCGAGGGTCGCTATGCCCTCGAGGCCGTCCCGTCGGGCGAGGTGACGGTGATGGTCTGCGGTGGCGGGTGGATCAGCGCCGGGCTGCTCGAGGCGAAGTCCAACGGCTACAACCCCTTCCTGCATGGTGTGGCGGCGGGCGCGAGCCTGGCCCTCGACCTCACGGCCGTACCGGGCGCGCGCGTCGAGGGTCGGGTCGTGGACGCCTCCGGGGTTCCGGTGGGCGGGGCGATCGTGCGAGCAACGCCGGCGTCCTCCTCCCCGTTCTTCGACGACTCGCGCGGCATCGCACAGGATCTGGGCGACGTCACGACCACGAGCGACGCGCAAGGCGCCTTCGCGTTGGACGGACTGATCCCGGAGCTCGCCTGCAAGGTGACCGCGCTCGCCCCGGATCAGGCGCTCGCCTCGGCGGGCCCCTTGAGCCTGGCCGTCGGGGCGCCGGTCCACGTGGAGCTGCGCTTCCCGACGCCGCGGTTCGTGGACGTGCAGGTGCTCTTCGAGGGGGACGGTGCGCCGGTGGCCGGCGCCCGCGCGACGCTCCTCGGGGCGGGCCCTCACGGCTCGGTGGATTGGTTTGATCGCCGCCGGCTCTCCGCGCCCGATACGTGGACCCTCGGCGCCGACGGGAGGGCGCGCCTGGGTCCTGCCCCGCTCGGCGCGCTCCATGTGCGCGTCGAGGGCGACGACGTCCCGGGCGGCAGGATCAGCGTGAGGAGCCGGAGCGACGGCGCCCCCCCGGGCAGCTACCCCGTGGAGGGTTCGGCGGAGGGGGCAGGGCCCTTCGCTTTGACGGTGCGCATTCCCCGCGGGCTCACGATCGAGGGTCACGTCAAGCGGCACGACGGGACCCCCGCCGTGCGGGCCAACGTGAGCGCGCACAGGGAGGGCAGCCTGCAATCCCAGAGCGCGGATGCCGAGGGCGCCTTCGTGCTGCGCGGGCTGGCGGCCGGCACGTGGACGGTGAACGCGGCGATCCGCGTGGAGGCGCAGATGTACCTGCGGGCGACGACGACGGCCGAGGCGGGCGCACGCGGCCTGGCGCTCACCCTGTCCGAGAAGCCCGTGGCGGCGGACAGGGCTCCATCGGAACGCGGTCGTGGCGGGCCGACCCTGGTGGTGCGGGTCGTCGACGATCACGGTCGCCCCGTGCCGGCCGCGCGGGTCTCAGTCCAGACGGGGGGAGGTGGCAGCGGAGGGGAGGTGCGCGACGGGGTCGCCAACCTCGACTTGGGGCAGATCGCCTCGCATGGTGCGCGCGAGAGCCTGGTCGTTACGGTCTGGGGGGCGCGGGGGCAGGATGGCCTGCCGCTGCCGCTTGGCCCTGCGCGCGTGGGGCCGTTCGCGGCGGGCCAGCTCGAGGTGGACGTGCAGCTGCCTGCGGAACGCGCGCTCGAGGGTCGCGTGCTGACCGAGAGTGGGGAGGTCGTGCCCGGCGTGCTGGTCACCGCGCGGCTCGTGGACAGCGAGGATCGCTTCTCCCAGGGCCCCACCTGCACCGGACGCAGCGACGCGGAGGGTCGCTTCCGCGTGGGGGGGCTCGCCGAGGGCGAGCACAGCCTGGAGTTCGCGGTCTCGTCGGAGTTCCTTGCGCCCGCCGCGATGACCGCGGTCACGGGCTCCAGCGACACCGTGGTCCGCTTGAAGGTGGCGGCGAGCGCGCGCATCCGCGTGCTGGACGACGCCGGGCAGCCGCTCGCGGGAGCGCGCGTAGCCATCGAGCTGCCCCCGCCCAAGCCCGTACCGGGGCAGGACATGCGGCCCGGCTACGAGGCATGGACCCGGCTTCGGGAGCGTGTCGCCGCCAACACGCTCACCGGTCACGACGGGACAGCACGCCTGCGGGGCCTCTCGACCGAGCATCGCGTTCGGCTCGGTGTCACGCCGCCGACGGGGCGCGAGGACCTTCAGCCGTTCACCCAGGACGACTGGACCCCGGCCGACCTCGAGGTCAACCTCCTACGCGGCCATCTCGTCAGCGGCGTCGTGCGCGACGGGGAAGGCCGCCCCGTGCCCAACGCTCAGGTGGAGCGCCAGACCCACCCCGACAGCTGGACCGGAACGCAGGCGAAGCCTGACGGCACGTTCCGCTTCACCGGGCTTCCGAGCGGCCTCGTGACCCTCAGGGCGCGCGGTCCCAGCACGGGGCATGCGCGCGGGCCCGAACCCGCGCAGGTCACCGTGCCAGCGGGCAGCCAGGACATCGTCCTGAGGATCGATCCTGGCGTGGAGTTGGTCGTACAGGTCACGAACCTCGAGGAGGCCGACTGGAAGGCCAAAGGCACGAACGCCGCCGCCGTCCTGGTGCAGCATGGCGAACGCTGGGTGAGCGCGGGATGGGCCTGGGACCGGGACGCTCTTGGGCGCTTCCGCTTCGAAGGGATGAACGCCGCCGAGAAGTACAGCGTCTGGATCCAACCGCGGAAGAGCGACTGGTACGGGCTGGCGGTGGACGTGACGGCGGGAGCTGGCGAGGTTGCCGTCCAGCTGAAGCGTGGAGCCACGATCCGGGGACGCGTCACAGCGCCGACCGGTGCGCAGCACGTGAACGTGCAGGTCAGCAACGACCTGGGCCTTGGCACGGGCGGTGAGCCGGTGGACATCGAGGGCCGCTACGAGATCCGCGGCCTGCCCGAGGGCCGCTGGACGGTGAACGCCTACGGACGCGTCAAGGATCGGAGCTGGCAGGCCACGGGCACCGTCACGACGGACGGCACCCTGGACCTGATCCTCCAGGAGAGCCCCCGGTAGCGACTGGCACGCTGCGGTGCCAAGCGTCAGACGGATGTAGGCTCGGAGAGTCGACGGGCACGGCACGCAAAGATCGGCTGGGCCGCTACACACGGCCCAAGTCGGCGTGCGCACGTGGCGAGACCCAGCGCGGTCATGACGACGCGCGACGCTCATGCTCCCGCTATCAATGGCCGGTGTAGTCGCAAGGCTACCCAGGGTTCGAGTCCCTGCCCCTCCGCCTGTCTCCTTTGCAGCCGCATGGGGCGCGCGGGGGCTTGGACACTGCGGACGCCAGCGCTCAGGGCCCATCGAGCAGACCCAGGATGAGCCGGATCATCAGCTCCTTCTGACCTGCCTCGCTCTCCGCCACCAGCAGCGCCAAGGCGACCATCGTGTCATCGGCCAAGCGCAGCCCTCCGTCCGGACGCAGCAGGGCACCGTTGCGGCGCAGATACTCCAGGAACAGGAGCGTGCCGATCCGCTTGTTCCCGTCCGAGAACGGATGGTCCTTGATCGCGAAGTAGAGCAGGTGGGCTGCGCGCGCCTGGACGCTCGGGTAGAGCCGTGTCCCGCCGAAGGTCTGTTCGATGGACCCGACGATCGCGGCCAGCTGCTCGCCGCGCTCCTGCCCGAAGAGCGCGGTTGATCCTCCCTGCTCCGCCAGCGCAGCCCGGAGGTGCTCCACGGTCGCTCGCGCCTCCGCCAGCGTGAGCACGCTCGTGGGGCGGCGCGGCTGGCGCGGCTGCTCTGCGAGCGTGTCCTCGTCGTAGGCCTGCAGCAGCTGCCACGTCCGCGCGTAGTCTTCGACCACGCGCAGCACGGCGCGTCCCTCGTCGTTCACCAGCGCATTGCGCTCCAGCGTTCGGGCCAGGAGCGTCATCGCCTGTTCGAGGTCGCCGACCCCGCGTTCACGGAGTCGCTCCTCGCGCAGCGTGAAACCGCGCAGCAGGTGCTCGCGCAGCCTTCCCGTGGCCCATTGGCGGAAGTGTGTGCCGCGCTTGGAGTTGACCCGGTAGCCGACCGAGAGGATGGCATCGAGGTTGTAGAACTCGACCTGGTAGGTCTTGCCGTCGGACGCAGTGGTTGCATGTTTTGCAACAACTGCCGCGCGCTCGAGCTCGCCCGTTGAAAAGACAGATCGCAAGTGCCTGCTGATTACAGACTTATGTCGTCCGAACAGAGTCGCCATCTGGTCCAGCGAGAGCCAGACGGTCTCCCCCTCCAACCGTACGTGGATCCGGACCTCGCCGTCCGGGGCCAGATAGAGCGTCAACTCGCCGGGCCGCTCAGGACGCGATCCTGCCATGTCGCTCACGCTACCAACCAGGGGACACGCAGTAGCGGGAAGGCGGGCTCAGCCTGACGGCGATCAGTCGGCAGCGCTCCACCCGGCCCCTCGCGTCTGGGCCAGGCCGGCGGCGAAGCCCGCTGCTGCCCGAGGGCCCGCCCTCGTGCCAGGGTAGGGGGTGCATTGGGGCGAGTCCCCTACGCCCGCTCAGGGGAGCTGCCCGCCGCTGCCGGCTACCCTGGGCGCGTGCCCGTGACGCCCTTCCGGATCGTGGCCGTCCTCGTGCTCGCCCTCCTGATGGCGGGGGGCGTCGCGCTCGGCCGAAGTCCGCGACAGACGTTTGAGGATCGCCGCGTGGTCTCAGCGAGCGGGCGCGTTTATGCCGTCCTGCGCACGGAGGACGCGAAGATCCGCCTCACGCTGCACCGTCGCCGCGAGGGCGCGGCGCCGCTCGCCGGAGCGATCCGGAGCTGGGGGACGGAGGCGTCCCTGCGTCCGGACATCGCAGCCGATCCGCGCGATGCGGAACTGTGCTCGACCCTCCTGGGCCGTACGCTCACGCACGTGCGCGTCTCGGACGAGCCCGTGGGGGCGCTGCTGCTCGACACGGACGGAGCCTTGGAGGGAGGCGCCGCACTCTGCTTCGTGGGTTCCGGCGGACGCATCGCCTGGACCCACCGCCTGTCCGACATCTTCAAGCCGGAGGAGTTGCAAGACCCACGGTACATGCACTGGGACTGGTTTCGCGGGCTCTGGCTGGACGGAGCCGCCTTCCTCGCGACGAAGGGGAACGTTCTCGTGCGTGTCGCGCTCGCGGACGGGCGGCTGGAACGGGTGGGACCCGACGTCCTGCGCGAGCGCCTCGGGGTCGGCACGCAGGAGGAGCGAGAGCTGGTCCTCGAGCTGGTGAGCGAGTGGAACGTCGGGGGCATGCGCGCCTCGGCGGAGGCGCTGGCAGCCGACGAGGGGCAGCCTCTGGGCGTGCGCGTCCGTGCTGCGCAGGTGGCCAGAGCGCAAGGGGGCACGGCGCCGTACCGCGATCTCTTCGCCCGCGCGGTGTCGCCGAAGGCCGAGCAGGCCGTCCGTTACGCGGGCCTCCTGCGGATCGTCCCGATGCTGGGCGAGGACGCCTTCGACGTGATCGTGGAAAGCGTCTCGAGCACCTACCCCGGCGACCGCTCCCTGCACCTGGCGGTCCAGGCGCTCACGACCTTGAAGGGACCCCTGGTTCCCCGACTGGACGCTCTGCGGCGCACGCCGGTGGACGCCGACACCCACACCTTGCGACTGCTGGCGTTGACGTCGCTGAACGCGATCGGCACCCCTGAGGCGCGCGAGCTCCTCTGGGACACGCTTCAGCATGGGGATCCCGTGGCGGCGATGACCTCGTTCCACCTGCTGGTCGAGGCCAAGCCCGAGGACTTGCGGGCACGTCTCGTCGCGGCGCTCAAGGCAGGCAGCCCGATCAGGGACGCGATCGGCCGCCACCTTGGGGTGCACCCGCACTGAAGGGCATCGGCGGGGGCCGCATGGGACGGAGCCGCGGGGGGCTATCTGCGCTGCAGGTGCCTACGCAGCCTCCCGGTGGCCCGTGAGCGGGCGCGCGTGCCGCGCTACGGCGGCGTGAAGGTGATCCGCAGGCGGGGGGCGCTGTTGGCGTGGGCGGAGCCTTCGGCGTCGCCGAACTCGGCGGCGTCGTTCGTGGCGTCGGAGTCGCTCGACAAGGTGGAGAAGCGCAGCCGGACCTGGAAGCGCGCGCGGCCGGCCAGGCGGTTGGCGATCACGCGGGCCAGGACGTCGAGCGACTTCGTCTCCAGGGTGGGGGAGGACGAGAGCGGTGTGGGAATCGGGTCGAGGGCCAGCGCGGCGAAGTCCGTGGCGTCCAGGCTGGCGCCGTAGTCC
>JANOFW010000333.1:0-2538 GCA_031413835.1 Planctomycetia bacterium | reverse complement strand
AGACGGTCCGCGGGCTCCTGGGCAAGGTGCCGATGTTTGGCATCTGCCTCGGCCATCAGCTCCTCGCACTCGCCTGCGGCGCGAAGACCTTCAAGCTCAAATTCGGTCACCGCGGTGCCAACCAGCCGGTCATGGATCTGGTGCTCCTCTGCACGAAGGCGGGCACGACCCACACACTGACCCTCTGGGACCCCGTTGGCGGCACCCACGAACCCTTCACCATCGAGGGGATGACGCGGTTCGCGGCGATCCCGCGCGTCGAGGGTCCGAACGTGGACGGGTGGCGCCTCCTGCGCCTAGACGTGCCAGGCGAGGAGGGCCAGAGCTGGGCGCTCTTGGCGCCGGATGGACGCTCAAGCCGCTTTCTCGCGCGCCGCCTCGACGAGGCCGGCGAGGCCCTCTACCTGGGCGAGGACGGCAGCGTCCTGGCCTTGGTGGACGGCCGCCGCATCGTGCGCGTCGGGCCCGAGATGGATCAAGTCGAAGTCCTGTTCCCGCGGACGAAGGAGTGATGCCATGCGTCGCTTGCTGATCGGTGTCTGGAAAGAGGCGCGCGACCAGCGCGCGATCCTGCTGGCGTTGCTGGTGGCGCTGCCGCTGCTGGTCTTCGCGACGGGCTGGGCGTTCGGCGACCAGGTGGCGCGATCGAACTTCGCGGCCGGCGCGCTGTTCGTCGTGCCCATTGCGTTGGCGCTGTTCCTGATAGCGGTGGCCAGCGAGCTCTTCGGCGGCGAGCGGCGCCGGGGCACGCTGGACTTCGCGCGCCGGCTGCCCCGGGGGCTCGTGAGCGCGTTCGCCGCGAAGCTCACGGCCTACGTGGCGGGCTCGCTGCTCTTCGCGGCCTGGGGCTGGGCCGTGGCCTGCGCGGCCTGCCTCTTGTTCGGCCCGGCCGAGGCACCGGGCGAGCTGCTGCGGCTCACGGTGGACCAGCCGGACTTCGTCGTGACGGCCTGCTGCCTGCTGCTCCTCGCGCTGGGGGTCTGGATCCTGCTCGTGAGCACCTGGATCCCGCAGGGTGGCGCGGCCGTCTTGGGGGCCGGTCTGCTGCTGGGTCTCCTGGCCCTGCCCGTCGTGCTGGCGCTCATGGAGTCGCCCTGGCTCGTGAACCAGTTGAGGCCCCGGCGGCTGGGCGAGCTCACGCTGCCCGTGGCGGTCTTCGCGGGTGTGCCCCTGCTGGTGCTCGCGCTTTCCTTCCTGCGTGGCAACCGCTTCCTCTCGAGCGCCTGGTCGCCGGCCTGGCGCGGGCTTCTACTGCTCGCCGTGCTGGCGAGCGGGGGCTACGCCGTCGGCGCCTCGGCGCTCGAGCGCGCGCTGACGATCGACCCCTCCGACCCCGAGTTCCGCATCTCGAACGGCTGCGTCGGCGTGGGCGGGCGCTACGCCTACGTCAACGTCAACTGCGGCTTCCAGCCGTGGCTCCGCGGCAACGAGTCGCGCAACGAGACTGGCACGCCCTACCAACCCTGGATCATCGACCTCGAGACGGGCACGCATCGTCGGGCGGGCGACTTCGAGGAGGGCTGGCTGGTCCTGGAGGAGAACCGCCACGCGCTCCAGCCCATCGTGCGTCGCATGGGTGTGACGGGGGACAGCGTGACGTGGTTCGACGCCGCGACCACCACGGCCCGCAAGGTGCTGCCCTACACCGTGCGCACGCCGGAGATCCTCGCCTGGGAGCGCGAGGCCTTGGCCCTGCTCAGCTGGCACCGGGACCCCGAGGGACGCGCGTTGTGGTTCGAGGGCGACACACTCGTTCGCGAAGGCGATCCGGTCCCCAAGGACATGCGCTACCGCGGCCTGAACTCAGGCTGGGAAGCTCCGATCGCCGGCGGCTGGGTACGGACCACCTGGAAGCCGGGTGGGCAGGGGACGGAACGCGTCACGATCGAGGCCGCCACCGGCACGGTTCGCCCCTGGCCGTACACCGAGGGGATCAACGGGGCCGTGGCCCTGTCGCCCACCCAGGTGCTGACCGCACGCAGAGAGGCGATCACACAGGGCAGCAAGCTGAAGCGCACCGTTTGGCGGCTCATGGACCTCGATGCGCCGGACGTGAGCCGCGAGATCGCACTGCCCGCCGGCGTCGAACGGCCCTGGTGCGTGCAGCAGGACGGTCGCGTCCTGGTGATGGCGGGCACACACCCCGATGCTCGCAAGCTCAGTCGCTGGTCCCCGTTGACCGGCGAGCTGACCGAGGTGCTCGACGAGACCGGCGCGCCGGTGCTGGGGCCCGACTTCATCGTCCGGGCCGAGTTGCCCGGCGACATCCGCGTCGTGAGCGTGACCCTTCAGGCGCGGTACACCACGACTCCCACCTACTGGCTCATCGACGGCGCCGCCGGGCGCGCCCAGCGCATCGCCTGCCGTAGCTGGTACTTCGAGCCCTTGGCGGTGCCCGATGCCCACACCGTGATCGCCGTCGAGCACGGCAGTCACATCGTCCGCTACGGCCCCGAGCCCGGCTCCCGTACCCAGCTCTTCCCCCGCCCCCACTGAATAGTTGGTGCCTGACCCCACCTACTCACCGGTGAGTAGGTG
>JANOFW010000332.1:0-11338 GCA_031413835.1 Planctomycetia bacterium | reverse complement strand
GAGATCTCCGGTAAGCCGTGTGCGGGAAACCCGCACGCACGGTTTGAAAGGGGGGCCTGCTGAAACCCGCCACCTTGGCGGGGGAACGTAGGCTCTACCAATGCCCACGCGCATTCTCACGCCGCTCGCCGGGGTGCGCCGCGCCATCGCCTACGTGCAGGAGCCCCCCGCGGGCCACTGGGTGGGCGATGGCTTCGCGGTGCGCACCTACCTCTCCTACGCCGAGGACGCCGAGCGCTTCAGCCCCTTCCTGCTGCTCGACTACGGCGCGCCGCGCGTCTTCGCGCCCACGAAGGAGCGCTTGGGCGTGGGGCCCCACCCGCACCGCGGCTTCGAGACCGTCACGATCGCCTTCCAGGGCGAGGTCGAGCATCGCGACTCGGCCGGCAACGCCGGCCGCATCGGCCCCGGCGACGTGCAGTGGATGACCGCCGGCGGCGGCGTGCTGCACGAGGAGTTCCACGGCCGCGACTTCGCCGCCAAGGGCGGCCTCTTCGAGATGGCCCAGATCTGGGTGGACCTGCCGCGCCAGGACAAGCGCACCGTACCGCGCTACCAGGACCTCGCCGCCGCCAGCTTTCCCACCGTCCCGCTCCTCGACGGCGCGGGCACCGTGCGCGTGATCGCCGGGACCTGCCTGGGAGCCACGGGCCCCGCCCACACCTTCTCTCCCGTCTCCCTCTGGGACCTGCACCTCGCCCCCGGCGGCGCGGCCACCCTCGACCTCCCCTCCGGCCAGACGCTGATCGCGCTCGTACGTACTGGCCCCGTGATCGTCAACGAGGGTCCCACCGCGCCGCGGGCCCACCTCGTGCTCTTCGAGCGCGACGGCACCTCCTTCCACCTTGCCGCCCATCCCGAGGCCACCTCCGGCGCCGACGTGCTGCTCCTCGGCGGCGTCCCCCTCCACCAGCCCGTCGTCGGCCACGGCCCCTTCGTCATGTCCACCTGGGACGAGATCCTCGAAGCCAACGACGACCTCAAACGCGGCCGCTTCGGCACCCTCTGATGCCTGCCCTGGCGAGATCCGCTAGGGCGGTTCGTGGCAGCGCGTGCAGCCGATGACCTCGCCCTTGCGGAAGGTGACGGTCTGGTTGTCTTCGATGCGCCACGTGCGGTCGGCCGCGGCGCGAGAGAGCGCCGTGCCCCCCGCGCGCCCAACGTGGGTCGTTCACGAGGTGCATGCCATGGGGGCCCCGCGCGCTCAGCGGCAGGGTGCCGTTCGCGTGGCAGGTGGAGCACTCGCTTAGCGTCCCTGTGTGGCCCTGCAGCTGCATCGCCGCGACGTTGTCGTTGGCGGCGGGATCGGCGACGGTCCACTCGGCGTGCGTGCTGCCGTGACAGTCCTGGCACAGGAGCCCGCCGTGCCCGGTGCTGAACCGATAGGACGTCGAACGGTTCTCCGCAAACCGGGAGGTGGGGCGGGAGATCGGCGAAGCGGACGCGTCGCCGGTCCGCCACGCCTGCCGGAGCCGGATGCCGTCGAGCGCCAGCACGTACCCCGCGCCAACGAGGCGGTCCAGAGCGTCGCCGGTGTGGCATGACTGGCAGCGCGGCAGGTCCACCCAGGGCCGGCGCGCCTGTCCGTCGTTGGCCCCATCCATGCTGCCCCCGGCGAGGAGCGGTAGGGTCCCCGCCACCTGGGACATCCCACCGTGGCAGTCGCTGCACTCGAGGCCGGCGTCCGCCATGACGCCGCGGGCGCAGCGCGTCACCGCGCCGGGAAGGCAGCGGTAGCAGCTGGACTCCGCGCCGCCGCCGAGGAAGGCGTGTCGAGAGTGGAGTGCGGCGGAGAAGGAGGGGTTGACCTGCTGATCGCCCTGGGGACCTGCGCCCGCCAGGTCCAGGGCCGCGGAGTAGTGGCATCTCGCGCACAGGACCGGCTGCGCGGCGGCCAGCGACGTCCCGCGCAGCGCGTCGTGCAGGCGCAGCACGTTCTCCTTCGCCTGCTTCTCCAGGTCGGCCTCGGCGGACCACGTCACCCCGCCGCGGATGCTGCCGGTCCCTCCGCTCTGGTGGCAGGTGCGGCAGTCGGTCTCCTGGGCCACCGGCACGACGACGTCGGTGAAGCCGAGCCCGGCCCCGCTCACGCGGTCGCGCGCCGTGATCCTGAGCAGCGGGTAGGGGTTGGTGGCGCCCGCATCGTCCTGCGGTGTGATCGGGATGCCCTCGGCAGCCCACCAGCGCCTGAGCGAGTCGAACGTGAACGCCTGCGGGCCGGTGATCGGAGCGTCCCCTGGCATCCACAGGCCCTTCAGGCCCTGACCCTCGGGTACGGAAGCCCCGAGCAGGGCCTCCACGTGGTCCCAGAAGTCGGTCTTCCCGCGGCTGCGACTGTTGATGGAGCCGCGGGCGTCGGCGATCGGCTCGTAGGTGATCGTCACCTGGCTCGCATCCAGGAGCGTCGTCCCGCCCGCGGTCCGCCGCACCGCGTGCGCGCGGACCACGTTGTAGGGGGGCAGGATCATGAACTTGGAGAACTCCTGATCCATGCAGTGCATGCCCAGGTCGTTGGCCGCCAGCACCTTGACCGCGTCGGGCGTGCTGGGCACGCCGCCCCCTCCCCCCCCGCCGTCCTCGCCCCCGTCCCCATCGGAGGCGCCCTGCCCTCCGCCGCCGCCGCAGCCCGCCAGGGGCAGGGCAGCGGCCAGTAGCAGGAAACCGGGAGTCCACCACCTGGACGGACGGATCGTGTGCATGGGCGACCTCGACCGACGGCCGCGGGGCTCCGAGCCCGACCAAGCGGCGTCCGAGAGGTAGAGGCGCTCGTCCCGCCTCCGGATACACCCGCAGGGGCCGGAGGGGCGACGCGCCGCTACCTCACGGCGCAGCGGCAGCGGCGACCAGACGGAAGCCTGCGACGTGGTACTCGTCGTACGAGACGGTCTGCTGGCGGGCGGCCGAGCGCACCGACGTCGCCTCGTGCACCCACGACCCGCCGCGTAGGGCTCGCGTCTCCCCCGACGCCGCCCCGGTCGGATCCACGGCGTCCTCGGCCTTGTAGGCACCGGGGAAGTCCGCGCACCACTCCAGCACGTTGCCAATCATGTCGTAGAGCCCCCAGGCGTTGGGCGCGAAGGCCCCGCCGCTCTTCGTGGTGCCCTCTTCCTCACCAAAGTTGGCCGCTCCTTCGTGAGCGCCTCGCCGGTGGAGAAGGGCGTCTTGCCCCCGCCGCGCCGGCCCCTAGGCCTCCGGCCACAGCCAGCCAAACGAGCCGCCGGTGGCGAGGGCGTAGAGCAGGCCGCCGAAGAGGTACTTGACCGTCGTGCCCCAGAGGCGGCCGCGCCAGATGGACTCGCAGACGGTGGAGAAGGCGTAGCCAGCGAAGGCCACGGTGCCCGTGACGCGGAAGACGGCGAGGTAGGCGGCGCCGGCGCCGAGGGTGAACCAGGCGAGGTAGCCCGCGAACATGCCGACGACGATGCTGAACACGAACCACTGGAGCAGGCTGCGGCCCATGCGCGGGGGGCCGAGGGGGAGGACTGTGAGCACGGCGACGGGACCCTGGCGGTACTTCTCCATCATCGCGGGCGAGCAGAAGTCCTTCATGTTGTCCGGCCGCGGGATCATGTAGTCGCCGGGGGCCAGCGCCTGCTTGCCGAGCACGGCGCGTAACGCGTCCTCGTCCGCCACCTTGCGGCACTCGTCCTTGTGGAGCGGGGTCGCCATGTGGAGGATCGAGCTCACCACGAAGACGAACGCGGCCGCCACCAGGATGGGCAACCACAGCTGGGTCAGGAACTCCATGGCAATGCTCCAGGTGAGTCCCGGGAGCCTAGCGAGGATGGTGCGCGGGCGCCAATGAGAAGGGGCGCGCGGTTGCCCGCGCGCCCCTCGAGAGCCCCGTAGGGGGGACTACCTCAGGTCGATCCCGAGGCCCGAGAAGCCGACGCGCGTCGAGAGCGTCTTGCCGAACAGCGTGAAGTTCAGCTGGCCGTCCGTGGGGTTGCTGCCCGCGGTGTCCAGACCGACCATGCGCCACGCGCGGGGCTCACCCTCGACGCGGGTCAGATCGTGCCGGTGACCGTTGATGACGACCGACGGGTTCTCGACCGTGTAGACCTTGCCGTCGTAGGTCTCGTCCAGGGCGTAGAACGTGTAGTGACCGTGCTTCGGGTCGCGGACGACCTCGAAGTTCGGGCCACCGTCCACCGACAGCACGCGACCGCCGCGGCCCGAGACGTAGACCAGCGGAGCCTCGCACGGCTTGCCGTTGACCAGCAGGCGGATGGTCGCGGCCGTCCGCGTGGTGCGCAGCGTGTCGTGCTTGGTGACCCACACGCCCGGCTTGCCGGCGACCTGGGTCATGGTGACCTTGGCGGGGCCGGCCGTCTGCGTGATCGTGACCACGGGGGCCTCGGTGACGACGACGTCCTCGAACGAGTAGATCGTCAGGGTGCCTGTGGTCAGGTCCTGCACGACCTCGACGCTCGCGCCGCAGTCGGGGAGCGCCAGGAGGCGTCCGCCGTAGCGAGCCGCGCGCAGCGCCTCAGCCGTCCAGACCGTCGCGAGCTGTGCCGTGTAGGGCTTGCCGCCGACGAGGACGCGCATCGTCCCGTCGAAGCGCTCGGCCTTCACGGCGTCGTCCGCCCAGACCCACGTGCCCGGCTGCCCCTCGGCGGCCACCAGCGTGAACTCCTTGGGGCCCGCATCCGTCGTCATGACGACCACCGGAGCGCCATCGATGCGCACCGCAGGGTCGGCCAGACGGAAGGTCATGCGGCGGGTGGTGACGTCGCGCTCGACGTGGAAGCGGCTGACGCCGTCGTTGAACACGAGCGTGCGCGGCTTGACGACGACGACCGGCGAAGCCGGGCGTTCGGCGCTGTCCTCGGCGGACACGAACGAGGCGCCAACGAGCATGGCGGCGAAGGCCGCGGGATAGGCGAACGAGAACTTCATGAATCACTCCTCAGACAGAGAGAATGCCGCGGGGACGCACGTCGAATGACGTACCTCCTTGCGTCGGCGTTGGTTGGATGCCGGGGCGTGGGGCGGGGACGACCGGCCGCGTCGCTACCCGAGGACGAGATACGCGAGCACGATCACGCCGGGGACGCCCAGCAGCCACATGAGGATGGCCAGGCCCACCTTGCCGGACTCGCTGCCGGCGCTCCGGACCTTGCGCAGCAGGTGCTTCAACGGGCGCTCTTGGCCGCGCGCCGGCTGGGCTTGCCCTTGGCCTTGGTCGCGGCCCTCTTCTTGCCGCCCTTGCCACGCAGCAGGGCGAAGGCGCCGACGCCGGCAGCCACGGTGCCGAGGGCGACGATCGGATGCCGACGGACCCACGAGCCCTTCTTCGCCTTCGCGCCCGCGGCGGGCTTGCGCGACGAGGGGGTGGAAGCGGGCTTGGACGTGGACTTCTTCATGGCGGCGATCTCCAGAGGCGGTTGGTTGCGTGCCCCTTGGATGCCGGCAGCCGCGTGGGGGGTCACGGCGCGGGTCTGCCCCCCGCGCCCCCCGACTCTGAGCCTGCCTACGGCATCCAAACTGTGCCCCAAGTTCACGGAGTCCGTGCATGTCCCTCGCCACCTCCCGCCTGCGTAAGTACGCGCCGGTGGGCGCTTTCCTCGCCCTGCTCCTGTTCGGCTGCGGCGGGAGCAGCGGTGGAGGGGGCGGTGGGGGCGGACCGATCGTCAACGCCCCGCCCACGATCGCGATTGGCGCACCCACCACGGGCGTGGCGGCGTTGCGCGGCGACGACGTGGACATCACCTTCACGGCCAACGACGACGGGGCGGGCCTGGTGCGCATGATCGCCAGCGTGGACGCGCTCCTGGCGACCCTGGGCGACAACACGCAGGTGTTCGGACCCGAGCCCGACACGAACGGCGTCGCCGCCACGCGCGCCGCCGACACCACGGCGCTGGTGGTGGGCGTCTACACGCTCTTCGTCACGGTGGACGACGGCGTGAACCCGGTCGTCTCCGCCACCCTGGCGGGGAGCTTCGTGGTCCTCCAGGGCCACGCCGGCGTGGCGCCTCCGCGCAGCACGGCCTTCGGCGTGCGCGGGGCGCGCGTGCTGCTGAGCGTCGGCGAGACCGAGGACACGTTCGTGCCCTTGATTCTCAACGGCGACATGGATGCTGGCGACGGCGTGCTCGCCACGCAGGACACCGCCACGGCGGTCTTCACGCAGCACGCGCTCAGCACCAACGTGACCAACGTCAACGGCTCGGGCACCGCGCGCAAGCTCGACAACGACGGCCCCTTGCTGTTCTTCCCGCTGCGCGAGGCCGACCAGGGCTTCTTGAACGGCGACCTGGACCAGACCGACACCATGTTCGGCTGGTGGTATCCCGCCACTCCCTCGGTCACCTTTCATCCCTACGGAGGGGTCGCCTCGAACGGCCGCGCCTTCGGCCCCAAGGCCCTGGTCACGATCGACGAGGCCCAGGAGGGCGGCGCGCCGTCCCTGAACCCGCCCGACGCCGACACCGTGGACCGGGTCGGCGCGACGATCGACGTCACGGCGCCTCCCGGCACCCGCTTCGTGGTCCCCCGGGCCATGTCCGCCAACCTGCTCCAGCAGCTCGACGGCAACTTCGCCGCCTTCGTCGTCTCCGAGCCCAACGGCGCCGTCGATCTCAACGGCGACGCCGACCAGACCGACAACGTCATCCTCGTCCACAACGTGGCCACGAACACGCTCGTGGGTCTCGCGGGTCAGATCCCCACCGCGCTCCAGGGCGCGCGCGACACGCAGCCCGCCGCGGTTTTCGACGTCGCCTCGACCTCGCGGGTCGTCTACTACGTCAACGAGGTGACCGCGGCGCAGGACCTGAACGGCGACGGCGACCTGTTCGACAACGTCCCCTCGCTGTGGGACCCGACCGGCGCGCCCTTCGTGGAGACCTTCCCCGGCGTGGCCCTGGGTGTGCGCCTGCAGGCGGGCAACAACCCCCGCATCGCCTCCTACCTCGGCACCCGCGTCTTCTACACCTCGATGGAGAACCGCACCATTGGGCCCGCGGACGACAACGGCAACAGCACGCAGCTCGAGCAAGAGGTGCTGCGCTGGACCGACCAGGCGACGCCCACCGTCTCCACCGTGCTCGCCCCCAACCTGCTCGGCTTCCCCAGCCTCACCGGCCTGGCCCTCGACGGCGGCTTCCTAGTCGAGGTCGGCACGACGTTCCTCTCGGTCGTCGTGCAGGAGTCGGCCAACGGCTTCCTCGACCTCTCGGGCGACGGCCTCATCGGGCCGGCCCTGCTCCTGATCGATGCCTCCACCCTCGTGCCCACGGTCTTCAACACGAGCCTGAGCCCGATGGCGAGCCCGGCCCCCGCGCTGATCCCGATCACGGGCATCGACGGCCCCTCCGGCCTGGCCGTGCTTATCTCCGAGACCGCGAACGGCAACCTCAACGGCGACGGCGACGCCACCGACACGCTGCTCTTCTACGTGCCCTTCGCCACGCCCACAGCCCCCCTGAACCTGGGCAGCAGCGCCGCCGTGGACGTGCACCTGGCCGGCACCCGCATCGGCATCATCGCCAGCGAGCAGACCAACGTCACCGACTACAACACCGACGGCGACAGCCTCGACATGGTCTTCCGCGCCTTCAGCACCGCCGGCCTCGAGCTGCAGCCGGGCCTGACCGCCGCTCCCACGGCCCGCGTCGCCGCCGACGACGGCTCGCTGTGGGCCTTCCTGCGCAGCGAAGTCGCCGAGGCCAGCGACCTCAACGGCGACGGCGACCAGCTCGACGTCGTCGTCGGCTTCTGGAAGCCGTAGCGCCCTTCCCAGCCGCACCTTTCGTGCGAGGAAGGAATGGCGGGAGAGCATGGGAATCGAACCCACCTGTCGACCGTCGCCGGCCGGCACGGCAGTTTTGAAGACTGCGGAGGCCACCAGGCCGTCATCCTCTCCCGAGGACGTGTGGGGGAGAGGTTACGACGAGCGGGGGGCGATCTCCACCACGCACCGAGTGTGGGGCAGATCGGCGGGCCCAGAGGGGGCTCCGCGGCGGCGGAGGAAGGGAGAGGCCACCCGGCCGGCGAGGGTCATGCGGACGAGCCCGCGCTCGAAGAGGTGGGGCTCCACGTGCTCGACCAGCGTGTTCGGGCTCGCGCCCAGGATGCGCGCGAGGCGCGAGAGCGGCACGGGCGCGTGGCTCTCGCGCAACAGCGCCACGTAGCGCTGCTCCGTGGGATCGAGCCCGGAGGAGTCGTAGCCCAGCCGCGCCAGCGCCCCCCCGGCCCCCTCGGCATCCAGGCGCGCCGCGCCGTGGGCCGCCATGTCGTCGAGCGCGCGGTCGAGGAGCCGCAGCGCCTCGCGTGGCGTGCCCCGCGCCACGTCGGCGAGGCAGCGCGCCGCCTCGGCGGTCGTCTCGGCGCCCTGGGCGGCGGCCGCCTCGAGCACCAGCAGGGCGAGCGTCTCCGGCCCGTAGTGGACCAGCGGCTCGCGCAACCCGAAGCGGCTGCGGAACGCGGCCGGCAGCGCGCCCTCTTCCGTGGTGGCCGCCACGAGCGTGAAGCGCGACAGCGACAGCGTGACGGTCCGGGCACGCACCCCGTCGCTCACCGTCAGCGTGAGCCGCGCCTCCGACAGCGCCTGGAGCAGCACCTCCACGAGCGGGCGCGGCAGGGCGTGCGCCTCGTCCAAGAACAGCACGCCGCCCTCCTCCACCGAGGCCAGCAGCCGCACCCAGGTGGCGCGGTCCGTGGCGAGCGGCGCCGAGACCTCGGTCAACCGCCGGCCCAGGCAGGCCGCGATCCCGCGCGCGAGCCGCGTCTTCCCCGTCCCCGCCGGCCCCGTGAACAGCGTGTGCGGGAACGACCGGCCCCGGGCCCGAGCGCCCTCCGCAACGGCACGCAGCCTCTGAACGCGCTCGTCCTGCCCCACGAGCCCGGCGAAGCTCTCCGCCGCCGGCGCCGGCGCGGCGCCCGCTGCCCCCGCGGCCCCCTCGACCACCTCAAGCGCCACGCCCGCCTCGAACCGCAGCCCGCCCGACTCGCCGCGATCCCGGAACAGGTGCGCGTGCCGCCTCCACCACGCCGCGTCCACGACCTCCGGCACGCGCTCGAGGGTCACCACCTCCGGCACCACCTCCGGCACCACCTCGCCGCCCACGCCGCTTCCCGCCGGGCCCACGCCCACCGGCGGCTCGATAGCCTCACCCGGCTCCACGCCCTCCAGCGGCCGGTGCACGGCATCCACGAACCGCGCCTCCGCCACGGTCTCCCCCTCGAGCAGCAGCAGGCCGTCATGCACCAGCCCGTGGCAGCGCAGGCACAGCGTGATCAAGTTCTCAGCCGACGTGCGTCCCCCCTTCCTGCGGAACTCCATGTGGTGCGCCGTCAGGTTGTGGCGTGCGCGGCACGAGCGGCACCTCACGCCGTCGCGCGTGAGCACCTTGCGCCGCAGCGCCGGCGGGGTCTTGACGTCGAGCTCGATGTGGCCGCCCGCCTCGACCCGCAGCGTCTCGGCGTCGCAGCGCACCGCCTCGGCCTCCTCCACCGGCAGCGGCCCGTCCTCCGTCTCGGCCAGCAGCGGCTCCTCGGCCTGCCCCTCCGCCTGCCCCCCCGGCCCCCCGTGCCCCCCCGGCCCCCCGGACCCTCCCGTGAGCACGACCCGGTAGAGCGAGCCGTCGATCCGCTGCCGCCCGGGCACCGACCCGTCGGGCTCGCTTGCGAGGAAGTCGTCCATCAGGGTCTCGAGGATCTCGGTGATGCCCACCGCCTGGTCGAGCTCGGCGGCCAGCTTCGCCTGGACGCGGTCGAGCTTGGCATGCGCCAGCACGCCCAGGCTCGCCGTCACCGGAAAGCGGATCTCCGGCAGGCCCTTGCCGTCGCCCGCCTTCCGCGGCGGCCCCCCCTCCCGCGAGCGCCGCGCCAGGGCGGCGAGCTGGCGGCAGTCGAGCGCCAGCGCCCGCTCCAGCCAGGCCGCCTCGTGCGGCGGCGAGGCCACCCGCGCCAGCACCAGCACCTTGCCCCAGCCGATCCGCCCCGCACAGAAGGCCCGATCGATCTCGACCAGCTCGAGCAGCTTCCGCCCCACCCGCAGTAGCTCGGCCGTGCGCCGCCGATCGATCCCCAGCCGCACCTCCGCGAAGTGCGCCGTGCTCCCGTGCCCCGTGCACTGGTAGAGCCGCCGCGCATCCATCTCGACCAGGTAGTAGGCCAGCACCCGCTGCCCCGTCTCCTCCTGCCGTCCGGCCCGGCCCAGCCGCCGGACCACTTCCTCGGCCCGCAGCCCGGGGCGCATGTCGGTCGCAACGCAGGTCGGCTCGGTCGCGGGGGTCTGGCTCATGGGGGGCTCCAGGCAGGGCGAATGTTCGTCTTTAGTTAGTACACTATCCGCCCCCTCCGACACCCCTCGCCCGACCCCCGAGTTCCACCCCCGCGCCGAACGTTCGGCGCGCTGAAACCCGCCATGGAGGCGGCTTCCAGAGCCATCACCTCGAGCCGCTCGCCTGCCAGAAACCCCTCACTCCGCACGCCTCCGAGGAGGTCCGGGGGGCCGGGGGGGCGGAGGGCCCGACCCGAACGCGGCACGCAGCCGCCGCTCCGCCGCGTCCACTTCCCCCGCCTCCTCCGCCGACCTCCAGGCGGCAATCCGCAGCATCCGCCTGCCCAGCGCGCCCACCAGCGCCGCGGCCGGCGACGCGGCCTCGTGGTCGTCGAACCGGACCACCCCGTCCCCGGCCCGCGACCTGCACGCCGCCTCGAACCGCTCCCCGTGGACCACGAGCTCGATCCCGATCTCCGGCTCCTGGAACCACCCGTTCCCCGCCTCGGTCGAGCCCTCGACCTCGTCGGCCTCGAACCAGGCATCGCACGGGCTTTCGCCGCGACCCAGCCGCCATCCCCACAGCGCGTGTGGCCCCGCCTCGAACAGCGCCAGGAACCCCGCCCGGAACACCCACAGCTCGATGGCGAGGAACGCGATCCGCAGCGTGCGGGCCTCGGGGGGCGCGCGGTCGTCCGTCCCGGGCCACAGGCTCCGGACTACTTCGACGGCGGCGGACCAGCGCGTCGCGCGCTCGGCCTCGGAGGTGGGGGCGGAGTCGAGCAGGTCGGCAAGGGGGTCGAGATGGCGCATGCGGGCTCCACCCGCACTCCGCCCGAGGGGGCGGGCCGGTAACGCGAGAGGGCCGCGCGGACCCTGCCTCGCCGCTCGGTCGCGGCTATCGCGCCGAACGTTCGGCGCGCTGGAACCCGCCATGGATGCGGCTTCCAGAGGCACGGGGCCGAGGATGGGATCGACGCCGGCCACGCTGCTCACCGGCTTCCAGACGTTAGACCAGCCGAGGACGACGGGTCAGAGCCGGACTTGATGCCGCAGCCAAGCGTCTGCCGGCCTTCCGCGTCGGCCGGCCTGCTAACTCACAGG
>JANOFW010000331.1:0-9069 GCA_031413835.1 Planctomycetia bacterium | reverse complement strand
GGACGAGGTGCTGGGCCTGATCGTCGGCGGCCAGGCGCGGGCCTACGCCGTCACGATGCTCAGCTACCACCACGTGGTGAACGACGTGATCGAGGGCATCCCGGTCGCCGTCACCTACTGAGTGATCTGCTCCTCGGGGGTCGGTTTCGATCCCGTGCTCCTCGGTGAACGCCTGACCTTCGGCTTCGAGGGCATCTGGCAGGGCACGGCGGTGCTCTACGACCGCAAGACCTCCTCCTTGTGGATGCACTTCACCGGGGAGTGCTTCCACGGGCCGCTCGCCGGTCGGCGGCTCGCCGCGCTGGCCACGGGGCGCCACACGAGCTGGGCCGCGTGGAGGGCCGCGCACCCGACCACCGACGCGATGGCGCCGGACCCGCAGTTCCAGGGGCGCTACTCCCGGCGCGCGAACTGCCTCAGCGGCGACGCGTACCTGCCGCCCGACTTCCCCGCCACGATCCAGAGCCGCGACCGGCGCCTGGACCTCTCCGACCTGCTGTTGGGCGTGCGCGTGGGCGCCCTGACGCGCGCCTACCCGTTCAAGCGCCTGGTCGCCGGCACCGGCGTGGTCGCCGAGACCCTGGGCGACGTGCCGCTCACCGTCTGGTTCGACGCGGGCGAGCGCTCGGCGGCCGTCTTCGACGCGCGCCTCGACGGCGCCACGCTGTCGTTCGAGCGCGCCGGACCCGGGCGCTTCCGCGACCAGGCCTCCGGCAGCGAGTTCGACCTCGAGGGCCGCGCCCTGACCGGCCCGCTGCGCGACAAGCGCCTGGCGAGGCCGGAGTCGCTGCTCACGGAGTGGTACGGCTGGTTCGCCCACCACCCCGAGACCACCATCTGGGCTCCGTGAGCCGGCGCGCCGGGCTGTGGGCGCTCTGGCTACCGCGTCTGAGCCGGCGCGCTGGGCTGTGGGCGCTCGGGCCACCGCGTCGTCCTGATGTAGGAAGACTACACGGCGTCCTCCGCGGCGGCCCTCCGCACCACATCCAGCGTGCCGGCGCGTGACGACAGGCCTCTGCGGCCGTTGGATCGAGAGGCCTACGCGGCCTCTAGGCGCGGGACACCAGGCTGGCGGGCGCGCTCACTTCTTCTTGCGCTTGGCCTTCTTCTTGCCGGACTTCTTCTCGGCCTTCTTGGCGGCTTCGGCGGCTGCCTCGGCGCGCCAGACCGTCATCTGCTTCTCCAGCAGGTCACAGCGCTCGCGCAGGGCGGGGTGGTCGTTCACCGCGCGCTCGGTCTGGTTCAAGAAGCGCGGGTTGGTCTCGCGGATCTTGGCCAGCCAGGGCTTGAACGCCGCGTAGACGAACAGGCCCTCGCCGCAGCTGTCCATGTAGACGTCGGGGTGGAAGATGCCGCGGTTGACGAACGAGGCGCACAGCTCCCAGTAGGAGGTCGCCTGGCGGAAGTGGGCGTTCCCCTCGTGCTCGTACTGCATCGTCGCCTCGATCGCCTCCCAGCCCTCAAAGGGCAGGTCGCCGACCAGCTGGCGCGCCTGGCGCAGGCCGCGCTCGCGGCGCAGCTCGTAGAGTTTCAGGGCCAGGTTGGCGTCGTCGAACGAGGGTTCGCGCATGGGGGGCTCCGGGGGCGGGAGCCGGGAGGATACCCTCTGCGCGCGGCTGGCGCAGGCCGACCCCGGGCGCCCGCCGTTGGTCTTCACGGAGTCTTCACGTGGCCCCGCCTGCCATCCGCCTCGCGACCCTGGAGGACGTCGAGTCGCTGGCGGCGCTGCACGTGCGGGCCTGGCAGTCGGCCTACCGTGGCCTGCTGCCCGACGACCTGCTCGACGGCATCTCGCTCGAGGAGTGGACCCGCCGCCGCCGCAAGAGCATGGAGCAGCCGGCCAGCCCGCTGACGCGCACCTGGGTGCGCGTGGGGGCACGCGGGCTGATCGGCTTCGCCATCGCCGGGCCCTGCCGCGATGCCGACCTGCCCGTGGGCGCAACCGGGGAGGTCTACGCCATGTACCTCGAGCCCGCGGCCGTGGGTCTGGGCCACGGTCGCACGCTGATGGAGCACACGTTGCGCGTGCTGCAGGAGCAGGGCTTTGGCGAGGTGGCCCTGTGGGTGCTCGAGGGAAACGCCCGCGCGCGGCGCTTCTACGAGCTCGCTGGCTTCCGCCTCGACCCGGGCGCGCCGCCGCGCACGCTGACCATCCAGGGGCGCGCGCTCGAGGCGCCCGAGGTGCGCTTGCGTCGCCTGCTTCCCTGAAGGCTCCGGTGGCTCACTGGAAGGGGGAGGCGGCCTCGCCCTCGAAGGTCACGCGGAAGGAGCGCCTGCAGGCGCCGCAGGTGAGCGGCTCGCCGCGCTCCTGGATCCCCTGACCGCAGGCGGGGCAGTACTGCGCCTGCGCTCCGAGCCCAGCCCGCGCCACCTCGTGGCGCGCGCGGCTCAGGCGCGCCAGGATCGGCACCAGCAGCGAGCCGGCCACGACCAGCACCGCGAGCGAGCCGGTGAAGCGCCAGAAGCCCTCGCCTGAGAGCTCGCCCCAGAGCGCCAGGAGCACCAGGGTGGAGCAGAGCACCGCCAGGGCGCGCGTGACGTGCGTCGCCCAGCGGTGCTCGGGGCGCATCCGGGCCAGGCCGAGGAGCACCGCATGGGCGGCCACCGTGCCGACGATCACGCCCGTGACCGCCAGCTTCCCGAGGAACTCCGTGCGGCTCTCCACCCAGATGCCGAAGGTAAGCAGGCCGAAGCCGAACACCGAGGCCACGATCGCGGTCAGGCCCCAGAAGGCGCGCCCCCCGCGCTCGAGGCCCAGCGCCCCGATCAGCGCGAGCAGGCTGGCGGCCGTCCCGCACAGCGAGGTGAACAGGACCTGGCCCATGACTATGCTGCTGCCCAGGAGCAGGGCGCTCACGCCCAGCACGCCGCTCACGATCACCGAGACGATCAAGGCGCGCAGCGCCGCGGTGCGCAGGGGCTGGGAGGGCGACATGCGGCCCGAACTCTACGGCGGGCGCGAGTTTCGCGTGCCCGTCCCCATGGCGCCTGGGCCCGGACGGGCCGCGGGGGCTAGACGGGGATGTCGTCCTCGCTCACGCCCTTCCCGAAGACCACGGGGCCGTCGCCCAGCGCGACCTGCGGGTCGGTGCGCTCGGGGCTGGGCTCGCCGACCTGCTCGAGGTGGATGACGCGGCGCGCGGCCAGGGAGAGCAGGAAGGGCTCCGCTGCGTCGGTGGCCACGTCGGGCACGCCCAGGCGCTCGCGCAGGCGGGCGGCCACGCCGCACATGAAGGTCGGCGGGTCGGCCCCCGGCGCCCCCTCGGCCCGCATCATGAAGGCGACCACCTCCTCGGCCGTACCGAGGTAGTCGTCACGGCCGATGCGTACGCGGTACAGCAAGGTTCGGATCCGAGAGGGCGGCAGGCGTCAAGATCGTAGGATAGCCCCGTGGAGCCCTCCGCCCCGACCTCTCGCGCCAGCGCTTGGCCGGCCTACGCCGTGGCGGGCCTGGCCACGTTGGTCTGGGTGGCGGCGGCGCTGCCGGCAGGCGCGCCACAGGGCGGCTCGCTGCTCGACGACGGCGGTACGCCGCTGGCACGCCAGGCCTGGGTGCTGATCCCCGCGCTGGTGCTCCTGATCCTGGGACCAGTGGGGATGACGCTGACCGTCGTGCGCCAGGGTCAGCTGATGCTGCTCGCCGCCACCGACGCATTCTTGGCGCTCTATGCCGGGCTCGTGCTCACCCTGCGTCCCGGCCTGCCCCCCCCGCTCCATCCGCAGGGCATCGTGGCCCTTGTGCTGGTGGGAGGCCTGTGGCTCCTGGGTGCGCTCTCGGTGTTCGAGACGCGGCGCCTGATGCGCGGGCAGCTCGGGCCGCCGTCGCACGGCCTGGGCGGCCTGCGCCTGGCGTTGTGCCTGCTGGTGCTGGTGCTGCCGGCCCAGCCGCTCCTCGCCGAGGGCCAGGAGCTCGCCACCCTCCTGGCGCCCTACCTCTACGTGGCCGTCAGCGCCGGCGGCGCGCGGCTGGCGCAGACCTCGCGAGGGCTGGTGCGAACCGCTTCGCTCCTGCATCTGGCCCTGGCCGCTCACGTGCTGACCACCCTGCGTTACACGATCCTGCGCGAGGCTCCGCGCATCGCGGCACCCACCGCCGTGGGTCGGCTCACGCTGGACCTCGCCTGGGCGTTGCTGGCCGTGGCCGCGTTGCAGCTGCTGGTGCACGTGCTGCCGCGGCGCAAGCCGGCCCCTCCCCAGGCGCCGTCCGCCGCGCCGCCCTTGGGCACGGGCGAGGCCCGCGCATGAGCGAGACGCTCGCCTCGCCGTCGGGCGGCGCGAAGGCGCGGCTCGGCCTGCTCCTGGCCTTGGCCGTCACCTGGATCCTGCCGTGGGCCGACGTGCTCGACCCGTTGAGCGGCACGCCGCTCACCCAGAGCGGCGCCGCGCGCACCGGCATCGCCGCGCTCGGGGCGCTGGTGCTGCTCTGGGGGCTCTCCTTGACCGCGATCCTCGCGCGGACGCGCGCCGGCCTGTTCGCGGGCGAGGCCTTCTCGGCGGCGGCGCTCTGCGCCGTGGCCTGCGCGCTGCTGGTCGGCGAACATCCCTGGCTCGCCTCGGGGGAGCGTGCCGCAGCGCTCCTGCCCGTCTTCGCGCCCCTGGGCCTGCTGGCCGTGCTCGACGCGGCCATGCGCCTCAAGGCGCCGGGTTCCGGCGGCGAGATCAGCGCGGTGCGCGTGGGCGCGGGCGTCTTCGCCGCGGCCTCGCTGCTTGCCGACGAGGCACCGGCGGCGGCCGCGCTCGCCTTCGCCGCCTCGGCCGGGCCGTTGGCCTTCCTGCTGGGACGCAGCGCGCCGGCCGCGCGCCGCGCGCTGGACGGGTTGATCACCCTGGGAGCGCTGGCGGCCGGCTTCGCGCCGACCCTGCAGCGCAAGCTGGCCCTGGTGCCTGACCCGGTGGGGGGGCTGTTTCCCAGCGCCATCGCCTGGAGCGTGCTGGCCGCGCTGGTGGTGCTCACCGGTGCCTCGGGCCTGTTCGCGCAGAGCGAGCCGCCGCCGCCCTCCGCGGGCGAGCCCGCGGCAGCGCCGAGGTGAACGCGGCCCGCCTGCGCACGCGCGAGATCCTGGCCCTGGCGCTGCCCGCCGCCGGCAGCGCCGCGCTGCTCCTGGCGCACCGCGCGGTGGACATGGCCTGGGTCAAGTCCATCGGCGTCGAGGCCACGGCCGCCCTCTCGATGGGCTTGATCAGCGTCTGGCTCTTCGCCGGCCTGGGCTCCCTGGTGGGCTCGGGTCTCACGGCGCTCGTCGCGCGCTACGCGGGTGCGGGTCGGCTCGACGCCGCGGGCTACGTCGCCTCCCAGGGGCTGCGCTGGTCGCCGGTCCTGGGGCTGCTCGCCGGGGCGCTGGGGTTCGTCCTCGCGCCCACGCTCTACGCCGCCGCAGGAGCCAGCGACGACGCCGCCGCCTACGGCGTGGCCTACACGCGGGTCTACTGGGGCGGCGGGGCGCTGATCCTGGCCCAGCTGGCCTGCGACGCGATCTTTCGCGCCCATGGCAACACGCGCCTGCCCTTCGCCATCGGCCTGCTCTCGCTGGCGCTCAACGTGGTGCTCGACCCGCTGCTGATCTTCGGCTGGGGGCCCCTGCCCGCGCTGGGCGTGGGTGGGGCGGCCCTCGCCAACGTGCTCTCCTACGCGGTGGGCGTGGCGCTCTCCGTCGCGGCGCTGCGCCGTCGCGGGTTCCTCCGGCCTGCGCGTCCCGCCGACGCCGACCTGCGCCTGATCGCGAACACGCTCCTGGGGCGGCCGGGGTGGCTCGGGCTCGACGGCTCGATCTTCCGGCGCATGGCGCGCGTGGGCGTGCCGCTGTTCGTGGCCAACGTGCTCTTCAATTTCATCTACCTCGGCCTCTACGCCCTGGCCGCGCACGCCGGCGGCAGCGCCGCGCAGGCCGGCCTGGGGATCGGGCACAACGGCGAGGGCGTGGCGTTCGTGGTGGGCCTGGGCTGGGCCGCCGCCGCCGCCACGCTGGTGGGGCGCTCGCTGGGCGCGGGCCGTCCCGAGGAGGCCGCGCGCTACGCCTGGTCGTCGGCCTGGCAGTGTGCCGGACTGTGCGCCCTGTGGGGCCTCGTGCTGTTCCTGTTCGACGACAGCCTGGCGGGGCTGTTCGCCGACGGGCCCGAGGCGCGCGAGCACGGCGCCGCCTACCTGCGCATCGTGGCCCTGTGCCTGGCGCCGCAGGCGCTCGAGCTGGTTCTCGACGGCGCCTTCGGCGGGGCCGGGCTCACGCTGCCCCCGCTCGTGATCAGCGGCACGCTCTCGCTGCTGCGCCTTCCGCTGGCCGCCGTCCCCGTGCTCTGCTGGGGCTGGGGCGCGAGCACGATCTGGGTGGTGATCTCGGCCACGGCGGCCGTCCGCGGCCTGCTCTGCGCCTGGTGGTTCTCGCGCGGCACCTGGAAGACGCGCAGTGTGTAGGCGCGCACGAGGGGAGCGCCCGGCGCGGCCCTCGTTGGTAGCGTGCGCGGTCGCATGAGCCCCCCGCCCCCCGCGCCCCCCTGGCCTCGCCCCTCGCGCCTCTGGCTTTGGGCCGGGCTCGCGCTCTTCCCGCTCTCGATCCTGCTCGCGCCGGCGCTCTACCGCCTGCTGCTCGACCTGGGCTGGGTGGACGCCACCGACGTCAAGGGGGGCGATCCCTTCGGCAAGGTGCTGCGGCGCTGCCTGCTGCTGCCCATCGCGGTGCTGGTGCTGGGCTGGCTGCGCCCGTGGCGCGAGGTGGACCTCGTGGGCATGGGCCTCAAGGGCCCGGCCGCGCGGCCGCGCGCGGGGCTCCTCGCCTTCGCCGTCACGCTGGCCTGCCTGCTGGCGCTCCTGGCGGCGCACGTGGGGCTGGGCTGGCTCCGGGTGGAGGTGAACGAACCCGGCTCGCGCGTGTTCTTCCGTCTCGGCAAGACGCTGCTGAGCGGGCTGGTGATCGCCTGCCTCGAGGAGTGGATCTTCCGCGCCTGGCTGCCGCTGCGCCTGGCGCGGCGCCTCTCGGTCGCCGCCGCGGGCCTCGTCGCGGCGCTGCTCTACGCCGGCCTGCACGCCTTCCGCGCCACGCACCTCAAGGACGCGGTCGAGCCCAGCGTGGCGGGTGCCTGGAGCGCGCTGGGCACCTGGATCGGCACGCTCTTCGATCCGGCGGCCTTCGGCCCGGCTTTCGTGGGTCTCTTGCTCTTCGGCCTGCTGCTGGCGGCAGCCTACCGGCGGGCGCGCACGCTGTGGGTCTCCATCGGCATCCACGCCGCCTCCATCTGGGTGCTCTTCGCCTACGGCGGGTTCACGGAACGCGAGCCCACCCCGGCCTGGGCGGGCACCAAGGTGCTCTACGATGGGCCGCTGGGCTGGACGCTGCTGCTCGCCGCGCTGTGGCTGGTGCGGCGCTCCCCGGTCCGTCCGGGAGCCTCCTTGCCGTGACGTCGCCTCGTCCCCCCCAGCCCCCCGGCCGCGGCGCCAAGGGCTTCGGCGCCACCGACCCGCGCATCGCGCCCTACGTCGAGGCGCTGCTCGAGCCCGAGGACGAGGAGCTGCGCGAGATCCGCGCCCGCTCGACGCAGGAGGGCCTGCCCACGATCGCGGTCGGACCCTTCGACGGCCGCCACCTCGAGGTGCTGGCGCGCATGGCCGGCGCGCGGCGCAGCATCGAGATCGGCACCCTGGGCGGCTATTCGGGCACCTGCTTGGCGCGCGCGCTGCCCGAGGGCGGCCGTCTCGACACCTTCGAGCTCGATCCGCGCCACGCCGCGGTGGCCGCCGAGTCGTTCCGCCGCGCGGGGGTGGCCGAGAAGGTGCGCCTGCACGTCGGCCCGGCGCTCGAGGGCCTACGCAAGATCGAGGCCGAGGGCCCCTTCGACCTGGTCTTCATCGACGCCGACAAGGCCGGCTACCCCGCCTACCTTGCCTGGTCCGAGGAGCACCTGCGGGTGGGGGGCGTGGTGATCGCCGACAACGTCTTCCGCCGCGCGGCGTTCCCGCTGCCCAACGATCCTCCCGCCGCGGCCGAGGGCATCCGGCGCTTCAACGAGTCGCTGGCGCGCTCGGGACGCTTCCGCACGACCATGCTTCCGCTCGAAGACGGCTTCGCGGTAGGCGTGAAGGTCCGCTAGCGACGGGGGCGCCAGCCCTCGGTCTCGCCGATCGAGGCGTGCACGTAGCGCAGCAGGTCGAGCGCGGCCGCGTTCCTGGGGTCTGCCGAGAGCGCCTCCTGCGCGCAGGCCTCGGCCTCGAAGAGGAAGCCCAGGCGCGCCGCCGCGTGGCCGCGCAGCAGGGGCTGGAGGTCGTGCGGGGCGTGCGCGTTGACGGCCGCCGTGGCGGCCGCCAGGCCCTCCCTCTGCTCCGGCGCGGCCACCTCGAAGCCGCGCGTCACCGGGGCTCCGTCGGGCAAGAGCCGCAGCGTGATCTCGTGGGGGCCCGCGGCCAGCTCGCGTTCCTCGGGCGGGTAGTCGAGCACTCCACCTTGGCCCGTGCGCGTCCAGCAGGCCGCGCCGTCGGCCGTGCACAGGCGGATCTCCACGGTCGCGGTGGGCGCCACGCCGCCCCAGCGCGTGCGCGGGCGTCCGTCGATGACCCGTCCCTGCGGTGCCACCACCACGGGAAGCCCGGGGATCGGGTCCTGGAACGCGGGCGCGGCCAGCTCGTGCGCGCTGAGCGGCTCGAGCCCGCCCCAGGCCTGCGGCGCGCGAGCGGCCACCGTGCGCGCGGAGGCGGCCAGGCGCTCGGCAGGGTCAACGCCCGGCCCCGGTCCGTGCTGCGTGAGCCAGGCCACGGCGGCGAGCCCCAAGCCGAGCGCCAGCAACCCCGCGGGCAGCAGGCGGCGCCGCAGCGACACGGCCCCCGGAGCCGAGGCGGCGGCTTCGGACGGCGGGGCGGGGCGGTGCGTGCTCATCGCGGATTGCCGTCGGAGTATAGGAAGGTGGCGCCGGGGCGCACCCGCGCTCGCCGTGAGTAGAGTGGATCCATGGTGCGTCGTGAAACAGGACCGGCCCGCTCTGGCGAGTCGGACCCTGTCCGCTGCGCGTCTCCAACGGGTGCAAGTCCCGTCCCGGTAGGCGCCGGAGCGCCGGGTAGCAGGCCCCAGGCGCCGGGGGAGACCCCGG
>JANOFW010000330.1:0-2389 GCA_031413835.1 Planctomycetia bacterium | reverse complement strand
GCCTCGACGGCCGCTGCCGCGCGCTGCGCCAACGGCGCCGGGAGGCCCGAACGCTCGAGCCGCAGGGCGAGGTCGGGGGCCACTACGGTGGCGGGCGCCGCGGAGAGCTGCCAGGCGAGCACGTCGATCAACGCCTCGCCGCCCGCGGTCGTGCCTGCCGCGCCGCGCAGGCGCGTGAGCAGCGCCTCGAGCTGCCCGTCGGGCTCCGTGGAGCCCTGGGCGCGCGCACGCCGCCGCCGAAGCAGGAGACCCGTGCCCAGCAGCGCCAGCAGGCCCAACGTGAGGGGAAGCAGCCAGCTGCGCGGGCGTGCGGGCTCGGGAGGCGCAGGCGGCACTGGGACCGGCGGCGCTGACGCGCCGTGCACGGTGAGCGGGATCGGCTTGGTGCGCGTGACGTCGTAGACGCCGCGCTCGGGATCGAAGAAGGCCAGCGTCAACGCGGGGATCTCGCGCACGCCTGAGCTGAGCGGCACGAGATCGATGTGCAGTGTGCGGGCCTTGGGCGCCTGCTCGTCGAGCGTGCCGAGCAGGTGGAAGGCTTCTAGACCCTCGAAGCCCGGCACGGCGAGCGTCTCGTGGTTTCCCTCCCCCTCGATCGTCAGCGTCAGGCGCAGCGTGTCTCCCAAGGCGAGTTCGGCCCGGTCGGCCCGCGCACGCAGGGTGTAGCGCCCGATCAGGCCCTGGTAGTCGGCAGGGCGGCCCGCGGAGGGCACGGGGAGGACGGTCAGGCGGCTCTCCGTACCGGTCACGGTCACGCGCTGCGGATCCACCGGCGTGCGCACGCCGAGCAGGTCGGTCTCGAACCGCTCGGCCCAGGCGAACTCTAGCGTCGGAGCCGCTGCGGTGATCGTGCCCGGCCTCGTCAGGCGGAAGCGGCGAGTCAGGCTGACGATGGTGCTGCCGTTGACGATGAACCCGTACGATGTGACTCGCACGACATCGTCACCCAGGGCGAAGGATTCGCTGAGCTGCGCTGAGATCGGAGGCGGGGGCGGATCGGCCATCGGCTCGAGGCCCTCCCGGGGCTGGAACACAGGCACATTGGCCCGCACGGGGAGGTCCATGGGTTGCCGAAAGAGAGGCGTTGCGTGCTTCTCAAACCACGGTGCATCGTAGTGGATCTCGAGGCGTAGGGCGACCACTTCGCCGACGTAGAAGGTCGTTCGACCTGGGAAGACATGAACCGACGCGCGCGTGTCGGGTCTGCGTTCCTCCGCCCCCGCGGCCCCCGGAACCAGGAGCAGCGTCGCGGCAAGCGTGGCCGCCAGCGCGAGGCGGCTCACCAGTCCTTCTCCACGGAGCCGGTGGCGCGTTCGCGCTGGGCGCGGCGAAGTGCTTGGCGCTGGCGCTCCTTGGCGCGCAGGGTCTCGTGCAGCGTGGCGACCTCGGCGGGAGCGAGATCCGTGGTCACGACCGTGGCGTTGGGGTCGGTCGTGGCCTCGGCGTTGGGATCTGGCGTGGGCGGTGTTGGAGGGGTGGGGGGCAGGACCACCGGGCGGCGGCGCGGGTCGGCGCCGGTGCTGCGCTTCTCCCGCAGGCTGTCGAGGCGCAAGAGCGCACGCTCCACGTTGCGGCGCGCCTCAGGCCAATCGGCGCGGCTCGTGGCGGCGAAGCGCCAAGCGGCGAGCGCGTCCTCGGTCAACGTGAGCGCGCGCTCCAGGTAGGCGAGGTCGCCTCCAGGTCGTGTGGCCTCGACCTCGGCCTCGAGCGAGCGCGCGAAGGCCACGTTGCCGCGCACGAAGGCGGCCAGGGGGCCCAGGCGTGCGCCACCGGCCTTCTCGGCGCGTCGTGAGGCCTCGGCTGCCTTGTCGAGCGCGCCCACGCGCAGCTCCGCGAGAGCCTCGTTCATCTGCTGCTCGGGGGAGGGCTCGTGCGTGGCGTCGCAGCTGCCGAGCAGGAGCAGCACGCCCAGGACCGCCGCGGCGCGCGGCAGGCGCACGCTCGCGCTCGTGTGCACCGCGGTGTGCTGGGACGATGGCGCCGCGCGCGTCACGCGCCGTCGCGCCCGCAAGGCCAGGTCGAGCAGCAGCAGGGCCAGCGCCGCGGCCAGCAGCAGCTGGTAGCGGTTCTCGGGCAGCAGCGTGCCGCCGGAGGCGGCTTGCGCGCGGGCCTGGGGTCGCAGGTGCGCCGCGTGGAGATCGGCCAGAGTGCGCGTGCCCGCTCCGAGCGCGGCGTAGGCGCCGCCTCCGGCCTCGGCCAGCGCGCGCAGCCCGACCTCGTCGAGGCGCGAGAGCACCTCGCCGCCGGTGCGGTCCTTCAGGTAGGTCTCCGCGCCGCCCTCGGCGGCCGGCAGGGTGATGCGGCTGCCGCGCGACGTGCCCAGCCCCAGCACGTGAACCGCGATGCCGCGGCTCCTGAGCTGGCGTGCCAGCGTCTGGCCGCGCGCGCC
>JANOFW010000329.1:0-5433 GCA_031413835.1 Planctomycetia bacterium | reverse complement strand
CCGGGGTCTCCCCCGGCGCCTGGGGCCTGCTACCCGGCGCTCCGGCGCCTACCGGGACGGGACTTGCACCCGTTGGAGACGCGCAGCGGACAGGGTCCGACTCGCCAGAGCGGGCCGGTCCTGTTTCACGACGCACCATGGCTTCACTCTACCGAATGTCTCGGGCCGCGTCGTGCGCGGAAAGCCCGTCGGGGGCCCGCGGCGCTCGCCCACATGCTCGCGGGCAGCCTTGGGCGCCACCTGCTAGGCTGCCCGGATGTTCGCACCCCTCAAAGTCTTCGTCGGACGCGACTCCAGGGTGCCTGGGGTGTCGGAGGTGTGCGCCTTCTCGATGCGACGCCGGGCGAGCACGCCAATCGAGATCCACTACCTGGACAGGCCGGAGCTGACGGCCGCCGGGCTCTACCGACGCGCCGCCGATCCGCTGGCGTCCACGGAGTTCACCTACACGCGCTTCCTGGTGCCGCACCTGGCGGGACGCAAGGGTCTCGCGCTCTACTGTGACAACGACTTCCTGTGGTTGGACGATGTGGCCCAGCTGCTCGAGGAGCGCCGCGAGGGGGCGGCGCTGCAGTGCGTGCACCACGACCACGTGCCCGTGGAGACCACCAAGATGGACGGCGCCGTCCAGACGCGCTACCCGCGCAAGAACTGGTCGAGCCTGATGCTCTTCGACTGCGGGCACCCGGCCCACCGTCGCCTCTGTCCCGATCTCGTCGCGTCGGCTCCATCCGCCTTCCTGCAGCGCATGCAGTGGCTGGAGGACGCCCAGCTGGGAGCGCTCGCTCCGCGGTGGAACTGGCTCGAGGGCTCGAGCCCGGCGCCCACGACGGGCACGCCTGGCGCGGTGCACTTCACCCGCGGCGGCCCGTGGCTGGCGGCCTGGCGCCATGCCGCCTACGCGGAGCTGTGGCTCGCCGAGCAGCGCGCGTGGCGCGCCGCGTGCGCTTTGGAGACCGCGCCGGGCGCGGCCCGGTTCTAAAGGAGCGGCCCCGTGGTCCCCGCCCGACCGCCGTGCTCCGGGAAGGTCGTCGTCGTCGGCAACGCGCCGGTGCTGACGCAGGGCCCGCTCCAGCCGCCGATCCCGGCCCGGCGGCTGGCGCGCTTCCTCGACGAGGCCGACGTCGTGGTGCGGATGAACGACCTGAAGAACCGCCGCACCTGGGGCCTGGGGCGGCGCACCGACGTGCTGGCGGTCATGAACTACAGCGGGCCTGCCGCACGCTTCGCGAACGGACCGCGCATCGAAGATCCCGTGCTCGCGGGCCTGCGGGAGATCCTGTTCGTGGTGCCGCCGGCTGAGGTCGCCCGGCGCTCCCGCCAGGAGCCGGAACCTGCAGGCTGGCCCGACCACGGGCCGGCCATCCTCGCCCACCAGGGATGGAGCGCGCTCCCGCGCCGCTACATCCGAGACGAGGTGGGGGACGGGCTGTGCGCCGCGCTCGCCGGCCAGGGAGCAACCGCGCCGTTCCCGAGCACGGGCGCCCGCGTGATCGCCCACGTGCTGGCCGATCCGCTCTACGCCGGCTGCTCGGTGCATCTGGTGGGCTTCGCCTTCGCCGGTTGGGAGGGCCATGCGTTCGACGCTGAGCGCCGCTGGTGCGAAGCGCTGCGCGCCGACGGCCGCGTGGACGGCGTACCGTCCCCCTGCCACGCGCGCTGCCTGGCGCGCCTCCAGACCGCCGCGCGCTGGACCCTGTCGCGTCGAGCGCGTCGCGCATTCCAGGCCACGCACCTCGCGGGCCGCCCGCAAAGCGCGCACACGACGTGGGGCCGATCGATCCCCTGAGCGCGCCCCTACCTGGCGGGGCGACCGAGCCGCCCGTCCAGGCTCAGCCTGCCGGGACCGCGGCAGGCGATGAACAGGAAGGTGAAGGCGAAGCGGCTAGGGCGTGTCGCCGAACACGAGCAGCGAGCCGTCGAGCGCGCCCAGCCTCGAGGGGCAGAGCGTGACGAGCTCGCAGATGCCGTCGTTGTCGGTGTCGGCTGTGTCGGTGAGGACGGACCGGACGGGTACGCCGGGAGGCAGGCCGTTCAAGGACACGCGGCGCAGCAGGTCGAAGTCGGGGTCGCCCGTCACGCAGGCGAGCGTGCCCAGCGCGGTCTCGACGAAGCAGACGTCGAGCAGGCCATCGCGATCGAGGTCCACCAGCGAGAGGCCGCCGCAGGCGAGGCTCGAGAGCGCGTAGGAAGGCAAGAAGCGGCCGCGGGTGTCGGGGCTCTGGAGGGCCACGACGCAGCCCTCGTCCCCCGTGGTGACGACGTCGAGGCGCCCGTCGCCGTCGATGTCGCCGCACGCGACGCGCACGCCGCCCTGGAGCCGCAGCGGCTCGGCGGCCATGGTCGTCAGCGGCGTGAGTCCGTCGAGGAAGACGACCGCGCTGCCGTCGGGCCCGTCGCCGCAGACGGCGAGGTCGAGGAGGCCGTCGCCGTTGAGGTCGCAGCAGGCGACGTCGGTCGGCGAGGAGACGGGCACGTCGATCTCGGTGAAGACGTCGAAGAACCCGTTGCCCACGCCGCGGCCCAAGGACGCCTTCGACGGGGACTCGCGGATGGCGACGCAGTCCAGGTTGCCGTCGCGATCGAGGTCGGCAAGCTCCAGGGAGCGAAAGTTCCCGCCCGGCATGGGCACCGGGAAGAGGATCGGCGGCAGGAAGCCGCGCGGGACCGCGGGATCGCGCAGGAACGTCACCGGGCTCCCGGGCGTCCCGGTGATCAGGTCGGGGCAGCCGTCGTTGTTCACGTCGCCGATGGCCACGGTCACGAAGGACTGGGCGGCGGCCAGCGTGAGCGGCTGCAGGTAGGTGCCAGGCATGGAGGCGTCCTGGAAGCGGATCTCGAGCCCGCCGGTCGTCGAGGTCACGATGTCCAGCAGACCGTCGCGGTCGATGTCGCAGGAGCGGAGTCCCGTGGAGGCCTTGCTCGGCGACTCGCGCAGCAGCTCCTGAAAGTCTAGCGGCGGGGGCGCGATCGGGTCCTCCAGGTAGAGCACGCTGAGCAGGTCGAAGTCCGGATCCCCGATCGCCAGGTCGGCGTGCCCATCCGCGTCGAGGTCGGCGAGGCAGGCGCAGGCCCTGGGCGTGGGTGAGGAGGGGATGCTCTTCACGATGCCCTTGGCGCGCTGCGGACTCGGGTGAAAGCGCGTCGGGGACTCCCGCAGGCCGAACACGATCAGCAGGTCGAAGTCCGGGTCGCCGATGGACGGCGAGAGCAGCACGTCCAGGTGCCCGTCCCGGTCGAGGTCGCACAGCCCGATGCCGGCCTGGGTGATCGGCAGTCGGGTGGCCCCGCTGCTGGCGCGGGTGGGAGACTCGCGCAGGTGGGTCTTCGTGGGCGACTCGCGCAGGTGCAGCTTGGGGGTGGCCTTGTCGGACTCCGCCACCTCGAGGCCCTCTTCGTGAACCGCGACGTCGAGCGGGGAGGGCTCGATGTCGAAGAACCCCGCTTCGGCGGGCCGCTGGTGCAGGCAGATGAGCGTCCGCCCGTCCTCTGAGATGACGACGATGTCCAACCAGCCGTCGCCGTCCACGTCGCCCACGCCCATGGCACGGCCGGAGGACTGACCCGTCGCCACATCGCGAGGCACGAGCCCCGCCGCGCCGGCCTCGAAGATCGTCACGACGTCTGAGCCGAAGCGGTTGGTCACGAAGTCGAGGTCGCCGTCGCGGTCCACGTCGGCGAGAACGAGACCGCGGCAGGCGCCCACCGCGGGCGGATCGTTGCCGACCACGAACGGAGGGGACACGCTCGAGGCGAGGAAGATCTTCGACTGGCCGGCTGCCTCGTCGAGCGTCACCAGGTCGAGGTCGCCGTCCCCGTCCACGTCGCCCACGGCGACGCGGTCGGCGTGCACGGTCGTGTCGAGCAGGATCGGCGAGAGGAACTCGTCCCGGTCCAAGGGGTCGCAGCGCCAGACGCCCACCTGCGAAGCCGACCCGCCCGCCGCCACGAGATCGAGCGCACCGTCGCCGTCCATGTCCGCGAGGCACATGTCCGCCAGCGTGTCCCAGACGAAGACATGCTGCCGGCCCTCGAAGGCGTCCGAGCCGCGCATGTACCGACCCTTGGTGCCCAGCGACGCGAGGGTCGGGGACTCGCGCAGGGCCGTCGAGAGCAGGATGTCCACGCTCGAGGTGTCTTCGTCGAAGACCGCGAGGTCGCTGAGGCCGTCCCCGTCGACGTCCCCGGAGGCGACGCGCGTGATGCGCCCGCTGGAGTCGAGCACGTGGGGCACGACGAGGACCCGTCGCGTGTCCGGTGCTCCCACGCTCCCTCCCCCTCCCCCGCAACCCGCCGCCACGAAGACCGCCACCACCGTAGCCGCAAGTCGGATGCGCATGAGAAGCTCCCTGCGGAAACCGCCATCCTCACCGCAGCCCACGGCGGACCGCAAGGGCGGCGTTCCCAGGCCCAGCGGCGGCGAGCGCCGGCCTTGCGAGCGCCGCCGGCATCTAAGGTCGGGGCCTCCCACGGGCGGCCCCTCCCGTACCCCCCGGAGCCCCGGTCCATGAGCCTCGAAGCCCTCCTCGGTGTCCTCCTGACGGCGGCCATCTGCGCCCTGCTGGCCTTCCTCGCCGCCCTCCTGCTCAGGACGCGGCAGTCGATCCTCGGCTACATCGGAGCCGGCCTCCTCGGCCAGGGCATCGGCATGTGGATCGCGGCGGCGCTCCACACCACGGACTGGCCTTACACGCTCATCGTGGGCGCCTCCAGCGTCCATCTCCTGTGGGTGTTCGTCGGCGCACTGATCGTCCTGCTCGTGTTCCGGCTGCTCCCGCGCTCGGCGCGATGAGCCGCCGGCGGGCGACCCTGATCGGCGCAGGCGCGCTCCAGAACGCGATCTTCAACAGCGCCAACTTCTCGAGCATCGCCACCGACGCGGAAGGCGTCATCCAGATCTTCAACGTCGGTGCCGAGCGCATGCTCGGCTTCACGGCGGCAGACGTCGTGAACAAGATCACGCCCGCCGACATCTCCGATCCGCAGGAGGTCATCGCACGCGCCAAGGCGCTGAGCGTCGAGCTCGGGACCCCGATCGCGCCGGGGTTCGAGGCCCTGGTGTTCAAGGCTTCGCGCGGCATCGAGGACATCTACGAGCTGACCTACATCCGGAAGGACGGCAGCCGTTTCCCCGCGGTCGTGTCGGTCACGGCGTTGCGCGACGCGCAGGACGCGATCATCGGCTACCTGCTGATCGGCACCGACAACACCGCGCGCCGGCTGGTCGAGGCCGAGCAGAAGCTGCTCGACCAGCGCCTGCGCGATCAGCAGTTCTACACGCGCTCGCTGATCGAGTCGAACATCGACGCGATCATGACGACCGATCCGCTGGGCATCATCACGGACGTCAACAAGCAGATGGAGGCACTCACCGGCTGCACGCGCGACGAGCTGATCGGTGCGCCGTTCAAGAGCTACTTCACCGACCCGGAG
>JANOFW010000328.1:0-5691 GCA_031413835.1 Planctomycetia bacterium | reverse complement strand
CCGGGGTCTCCCCCGGCGCCTGGGGCCTGCTACCCGGCGCTCCGGCGCCTACCGGGACGGGACTTGCACCCGTTGGAGACGCGCAGCGGACAGGGTCCGACTCGCCAGAGCGGGCCGGTCCTGTTTCACGACGCACCATGGGCTCGACCCTACCCGCGCGCGGAGCGAACCCCGAACAAACGAGCGCGTCGGGCCGAGAGCGGGCAGCGCTCAGCGGGGGCGCGGGGGGGCCGGGGGGGGCGCCGTCGGGCGGATCTTGGCCATGAGCAGCGCGCCTTCGAGCACCTCGAGGGCGCGCTCGAGCTGCGCGTCCACCCAGGTGAGCGGCACCTCGGGGTGGGACTCGGCCGTGCCCCAGCAACGGTCTTCTTCGTTGTCCCAGAGCTCGAGCAGACGCTTGCGCTCGTCCTTGCCGAGGGTCTGCATCACGTCGGGCAGCAGGCCCGCGGCCTCGGCCACGGGCTCCGCCGAGGGCTCGACCCCGTCCTCGCGCTTGGGCAAGGGGCCGACGAAGGTGCCGTCGCTGTTGCGGCGCTGGTAGGAGCGGCCCGAGGGAGTGTAGTAGCGCGAGGTCACGAGCTGCACCGCGCAGTCGCCGCGCGGCACCTCGACGATCTGCTGCACGAGAAACTTGCCGTAGGTGCGCTCGCCCACGAGCAGCGCTCGGCGGTGATCCTGCAGGGCCCCCGCGACGACCTCCGAGGCCGAGGCGCTGTGGCCGTTCACCACGACCACGAAGGGCAGGGTGTCGGAGACGTCCGCGCCCGGGCCCGCGGCGACGGGGTGCGCCTCGTAAGTGCGGTTGGCGCCCGGCGCGCGGCCCTCGATGCGCACCACCACGCCGCGCGCCAGGAAGCGGTCCACCACGTGCACGGCACCCGTGAGCACGCCGCCCACGTTGTCGCGCAGATCGAGCACCAAGCCCTCCAGGCCCTGCGCCAGGAGCCCATTGAGCGCGAGGTCGAACTCGTCGGGCGTGGTCTCGGCGAACTCCGAGATGCGGATCACCCCCACGGCCTGACGCGGGCCCACGCGGCGCACGAACACGCCCGGGGGCCGGACGATCTCGCGCACGACGACCACCTCGCGCAGCGCGACCGGCGCAGCCTCGGCGGGAGCCGGCGAGGCGCCGGGAGCGGCGCCCCCGGCCGCCGCGCGCCGCACGAGCAGCTTGACCGCCCCTCCCGCCGGGCCCTTGAGCAGACGCGCGGCGCTGTCGAGCTTCAGGTCCAGCCCGCCCAACGAGCGTCCGTCGGCCGAGACGATCAGGTCGCCCGGCACGAGGCCGGCGCGGGCCGCGGGACCCCCCGGCAGCGCGCCCAGGATGCGCAGGCCCTCGGCCTCGGGATCGATGCGGATGCCCAGGCCGCCGTACTGGCCGGCCGTGCTCTCCTGCCACTGGCGGTACTCGGCAGGCGGGATGAAGTCGCAGTAGGGATCGAGCCGCACATAGGCGTCGAGGGCCCGCCAGAAGGCGTCGGCCTGCTCCTTGGGGCTGAGCTCGTCCACGTAGGTGCGGGCCACGCGCTGGCGCACGAACGCGGCCGTGGCCTCGTCCCAGTAGGGGCCGCCGCGCAGGGGCTCGGCCGAGCCCACGCGCCGCTCCTGCGTGGCGACGAAGAGCAGCGTCACGAGCAGCATGGGGACCATGACGAGGAAGGCGGTGCTGGCGCGCATGGCGGAGTCTCCCGAGGCCCCCATCCTACGCCGCCCCCGTGCGCGCCCGTGCGCCCCCCCGGCCCCCCTCACTCGAAATCGCTGCGACCGAACTCCACCGTGCGTTCGGCCCCAACGTTCAAGACCAGGCCCAGGGCGAGGAAGGAGGTGAGCAGGGAGGATCCGCCGTAGGAGATGAAGGGCAGCGGCATGCCGACGATGGGCAGGAGCCCCAGGGTCATGGCCATGTTGACCAGCGCCTGGACGGCGAAGAGGGCCCAGGCCCCGACGGCCAGCAGGCGCCCGCTCGGCTCGCGCACGCGCAGCGCCGTGCGCAGCAGCAGCCAGAGGAACAGCAGGTAGAGCAGCAGCAGCACCGTCACGCCGGCCAGCCCGAAGGCGTTGGCGAAGACCGGGAAGGCGAAGTCGCTGTGCCGCTCGGGGAGCCCGGCGATGGCCTGCTCGGTCTCCTCAGTGAGGCCGTTGCCGAAGATGGGTCCGGTGCCCACGACCGTCTTGCTCTGGTGGCCCTGCAGGTTGTAGGAGCGCAGCAGCAGCGGGTCGTCGCTCCCCTGGCGCAGGAAGGCCTCGAAGCGGTTGCGCTGGTAGCCGTGCAGCAGGCCGGGGATGAACCACAGGGCCACCAGGCACACGAGGCCCGCGACCACCAGCGCGCCGAGCGAGCGCCCGCGCACCCCGGCCGCATAGAGCACGGCCAGCAGCAGGGGCAGGAAGAGCAGGCCCGTGCCCAGGTCCGGCTGCTTCATCACCAGCAGCACGGGCAGGAGCGTGAGCAGCAGCGGCAGGGTGAGGTGGCGCTCGCGTGCGAAGCCCTGCTCGTAGCGCAGGGCCCCGGCCAGCGTCACGACCATGATCAGCTTCATCAGCTCGCTGGGCTGCAGGCGGAAGCCCGCCACCTCGATCCAGCGTCCGGCCGACTTGCCGCGCCCCACGAAGAGCACCAGCACCAGGAGGAACAGCCCCAGGCCGTACCACAGGTAGCGCAGCTCCACCACCCGGCGGTAGGGCACGGCCAGCACCAACAGGCAGGCCGCCAGGCCGATCACCACCCAGCGCAGTTGCGCGGTGCCGTAGGGAGCGCCCCCCTCCGGGCTCGCCAGGCGCACGACGACCACGCCGATGGCCGCGAGCAGCAGCCCCAGGGCCAAGAGGCCCCAGTCGGCCCGCTTGAAGCGCTCGCCCAGGGTGAGCTCTCGTTCCATCAGCGCCCGAACCACCACGAGAGGAAGGCGCCCGCCGTACGCGCGGCGGTGACGCCGGCGGCCTTCTCGAGGCGCGCGTGGTAGACGACGGCGAAGGCCAAGGGCGGGCGGCCCTCGGCCTCGGCGAAGCCCACGAACCACTGGTGGGTCACGTCCTTGGTCGCCGGGCCGGGCTGGAAGGGCCTCCAGGACGGGCTCACCTGGGCCGTGCCCGTCTTGCCGTAGATGCGCGCCCGGATGGTGCCCCAGTCGAACTTGCCGTAGGCCGTGCCGCCGGGCTGGTAGATCGCCCGCCGCATGCCGTCGCGCACGCGCGCCAGGTGCTCGGGCTTGAGGCCCAGGTCGATCGTCGGCAGGTCGGGGGGCGTGCTGCGGCCGTCGGCTCCCTCGAGGCGCGCCGCCAGCCGCGGAGTCACCAGCCGGCCGCCGTTGGCGAAGAGCGCCACGGCGCGCACCATCTGCAGCGGCGTCGCCGTCACCTCGCCCTGCCCGATGGCCACCATCTGGCCGCTGTCGCGCGGGATGAGCACGTCCTCGCCCTGCCGCCACTCGTCGGCCCGGAGCCAGCGTCCGCGCGCCTCGCCCTCGAGGTCGCTTCCCGTGCGGTGACCGAAGCCCAGCCGATCGATGAACGCGCCCACCGAGGCGCGGTAGGTGGGCCAGTGCGAGCTGAAGTTCCTCAGCGAGTAGGCGAAGTACTGGTTGCAGGAGTGCTGGATCGCCTCCTCGAAGTCCACCCGCGGGTGGTCGTGGCAGCCCGGGTGGCCGCGCTCCCCATCGCAGGTGAATGCGCTCTGCACGGGCAGGGGCAGCCCGCTCTCGAGCATGGCGAGCCCGATGAAGATCTTCATCGCGCTGCCCGGCTCCACGGCCACCTGCGACACGCGGCTGAGCAGATCCCCCGCCGGCAGCGCCAGCGAGCGACGCCAGAGGTCGTGCCGAAAGCCGGCGGGCAGCGGGTCCCACGCCAGCCGGGGGGCGGCCCGTAGGCGCCAGGGGAGGAGCAGCCTCGCGAAGCCGTCGCTGCGGGCCAGCTGCCGCCTGCGCTCGGCCTCGGGCAGTTGCTCGCCGGGCACCTGACGCGCCGGAACCCAGTCGCCCAGCTCGAGATCGGCCAGGGGCAGGACCTCGACACCCGAGCGGGGCGGGAGCCAGGCCGGCTCGGCCGCCGGCGGGCTCCAGGCGGGCAGCTCCGCCAGGGCCAGGATCTCGCCCGTCGTGGCGTTCATGGCGATCAGCGCGCCGGAGGCGCGGGTGCGCGGAGCGTAGAGGGCCTCCAGGTCGGGCAGCGCCGCCAGGCAACGCTGGGCGCCCTCGCAGCCGGCCAGCGAGGCCGACAGACGCACGGCCCCACCCGGCACCGGGGGGACGCTCTCCACGACCTCGCTGAAGGCCCGCTGGTCGTCCCGGATGCGCACCTCGTGGCCGGATCGCCCGCGCAGCTGTCGGTCGTAGCGCCCCTCGAGGCCCGACTTGCCCAGCGGCGTGTCGAAGTCGATGTCCTCCCCCTGGAAGTCGCGGCGTGCGCGCGCCAGCTCCTCGGGCGAGGAGGGCCGCGACGCCTGCCCGAGCGCTCGCGCCAGCTGACCGGCCTCGGCCGCCACGCGCAGGTGGCCCGGTCGCAGCACCAGACCCTGGGTGACGCCGGCCTCGTCGAGGGCGATGAGGCGCGCCGCCGCCTCGTCCACTTCGCTCACCAGCAGGACGGGCCAGGACTCCCTGTTCTGGCGGAAGACGGCCACCCGGTCCTGCACGAGGAAGTCGTCCTCGTCGTCCTCCAGCAGGCGCAGCGCGTAGCGAGCCACCATGCCGTCGATGGTCCGCTGGCGCAGGGAGGCCTGCCGGGCCAGCTCGCCGGGCTCGAGCCGCAGCAGGACCTCGAGCGGCGCGAGGTCCCCCTCGCCCAAGGGCGTGAGCGGCGTGGAGGGCGTCTTGCAGCAGCGGGCGCGCCGGGGACGCGCGTCGCCCGGATCCAGGAAGTGCAGCGTGCCGCAGCTCTCGCAGCGCAGGCGCTGGCGCGCCTTCCACAGGCCGGGCACGAGGACCAGCTCGAGGACCGGCCTGTCCTCGACGAGCGGCTTGCCCTCCGCGTCCAGGATCGCGCCGCGCCGCGGCTCGAGGTCCACGGAGCGCTCGGAGGCGCGGCGCGCGACCGTCGCCCAGTGCTCGGCGTCGAGCACCTGCAGCCAGGCCACCCGCAGCCAGATGGCCGCGCTCCCGGCCGCCGCCAGGAGCATCAGGACCAGGAGCCTACGCCGGAAGACCATGCGTCCGCCCCAGCAGGTCGTCGAAGGCACGCAGCCGGTCGAGCGTGGCGCACAGCGGCAACGCGGCCAGGGCGGACCACAACGCCGTGGGGAACACCGCCAGCAGGTCGGGCAGGGAGAGCGAGCCGCCCAGCGGAAGCATGCGCAGCAGGTACGCCCAGCCCGCCACCGCCACGCCCGCGAAAACGCACGCGCCGCGCAGCGCGCCCGTCATCGCCCCACGATCGGAGCGACCCTCCGCGAACAGCAGGCCCACCAGCCCGAGCACGAACCCGTGGGTGCCCAGGGGATCGAGCGAGTGCGCGTCGCGCAGCAGGCCCACCACGATGCCCCAGCCCACCGCCGCGTAGCCCCGACCGCGGCAGGCCATGTAGACCACCAGCACCACCCAGAGGTCGGGCGCATGGCGCGCGAGGCCGAAGGCCTCCGGCAGCTGGTCGGGGAGCCCGGCCGCCAGCACCACCCACAGGACCAGGACGACGACCCCCACCCGACCTCCTCCTAGCGCCGCGGCGCGCGCATCGCACGCATAGCGCGCTCAGCGT
>JANOFW010000327.1:0-14761 GCA_031413835.1 Planctomycetia bacterium | reverse complement strand
CCCGCGCTCACGCCGCCGCCGAGAACGGCCAGCGGCGCCTCGAGCGCCCGCACCCAGGGCTCGGCCGCCAGCGGCCGCGCGCCCGCCCGGTGCGTGGGCACCCCCAGACGCTCGAGCGCACCGCCGGGCATGCGCCGGAAGCCCTCCAGGCGCTGCTCGACGAAGCCGGCCGCGAGCAGCCGCGCCCGCAAGCCGCCGGCAGAGGCGAACAGGTCGGCCCGCGCCGCCTCGTAGGGCAGGGTGACGAGCACCTCGCCTCCCGCTCGTTCGATGTGGCTCGCCAGCGCGAGCAGGATCTCCTCCTCCACCGGCGTCATGTCGTCGAAGCCGTCCACGGCAAGCACGGAGGGCAGGAGCGCCGGCGGACCGGCCTCGAGCGCCTGACGGAGCCGTTGGAGCGCGTCCTCGTGGTCCTCGAGATCGGCACGCTCGAGCAGCGCGCCGTAGCGCGCGCTGACGGTCAGGAAGCCCTCGAGCCGCTCGCGCGGTCCGGCGGCCAGGCGCGTCGCGCGCTCGGCGAGCGCCGCAAGCGCGGGCGCCGGCGCGAGCGCACCCTGTTTGACGTCCTTCAAGAGCCTGAGCAGCCGAGCGCGCAAGCCGCGGTGGGCGCGCGCCGCGCGGAACGCGGGCGGATCGGTCTCCTCGAGCGCCCGCTCCATGAGCCGATCGCGCTCCTCCGCCGACGGCAGCGAGCGCACGCGGAAGCCCGGCAGGAAGCGCTCCCCCGCCGACGTGAAGGTCACGAAGGGCGCGTCGAACAGTCCCCGCGCATCCCAGCGCGTCAGGGCCGAGCGCAGCGCGTGCTGCGCCGCGCCGTAGGTGGGCAGCACCAGCAGGGCCGCGCCCGTGCCTCGCGCGGCCCGTCCGCGCGGCCCCGCCACCGTGGCGACCTCGCGGATGCGCGCCAGCGCGATCTCGCTCTTGCCGCTCCCCGGCGGCCCCGTCAGGAGCGTGAGGCGTGCGGGGGAGGGCGGGCGGAGCGGCAGCTTGGGGTTTCCCGGAAGGGGGGGCGACTGTACGCGGTCGGGGGGACGCGCCCGCTCTGCCGTCGCAGCTTGATCTCCCAGCGGGCGGTCGTGGCGCTGGGCTGGGGGCGCTCGGGCCCCCTCGTCGTCGGCAGGTAGGAGGACTACGATGCTCTCCTCCTCTGCGGCCCTCCGCACCCCAGCCAGCGCCCCGATGTGCCGCAGCTCGACCTCCGGAGTTCAACCCGGGACACCACCCGCGCCGCGCGCGCCTTGCTCGGCCCTCGCGCGGGGGCTACGCTCCGCCCCGGCGTGGTGGTCCGCGACGCGGCGGCCCCGTCGAGCGGAGGTTTGTTGCGGATCCAGCCCAGCCCGTTGCGGGTACAGCCCAACCCGATGGTGCGCATCACCGGTACCGGCGCCTACATGCCAGAGCGGGTGGTGGACAACAAGACCCTCGAGGGGCTGGTCAAGGGCTACGACGCCGCGCGCTCGGGCGACTTCGGCGCCTGGGTGGACCAGATGACCCACGTCCACGAACGGCGCTACTGCGACTTCAAGACGCGCACCTCGGACCTGGCGCTGCCCGCGGCCCGCCAGGCCCTGGCCGAGGCCGGCATCAGCGCGAAGGACCTGGGGCTGATCGTCTACGCCTCCTTCACCATGAGCCAGCAGATCCCCGGCGACCACTGCCTGCTGGCCGAGGACCTGGGCGCGCACGACTGCCCCACGTTTCACCTGATGGGCGCCTGCGCCGGCTCCATCTACGGCATCGGACTGGCCTACGGCATGGTGAGCTCGGGCGTCTACGAGCACGTGCTGGTCATCGGCGCCGAGACGATCACCAAGGCGCTCAACTTCCACGACCCGCTCACCTGCATCATCTTCGGCGACGGCGCCGGCGCGGCGGTGGTCTCGCGCCGCGCGGGGCCCGCCGGCTCGGGCCTCCTGCCCCCGCAGCTGGGCTTCAAGTTCAGCCCGCGCAACATCCACCTGGGCAACAGCAACATCCCGGTGGACGTGGTGCGCTTCCCCGACCGCGAGATCCAGCCCGGCGTCCAGGTCGTCGAGCAGGCGCTGGTGGAGATGGAGGGCGGGCCCAGCGTGCTGCGCAGCGCGGTGCAGCAGATGGCCATCTGCACGGCCAGGTGCCTGGGCTACGACGAGAAGGACCTGCGCAGGGGCGAGCCCTCGCTGGTCGAGGCCCTGGCGCGCTCGCGTGTCGTCCCCCACCAGGCCAACGGCCGCATCGTGGACGCCATGGCCGAGAAGCTTGGCGTGGCGCCCGAGCGCGTCACGCGCACCGTCTACCGCTACGGCAACACCTCCGCCGCCAGCAACCTGGTGGCGCTCGACTACGCGCGCAAGCACGGCAACCTCGTCCGCCGCCTCTCCCCCGACGGCGCCGTCCTCGAGATCGTCGAGCAGCCCGACGAGACGATCCGCCCCGGCGAGCTGGTGCTCCTGCCCTCGATCGGCGGCGGCTATCTCATGGGCTGCGTCGGCTACGTCGCGTAGCGGTTCGCTGGGCTGGGGGCGCTCAGGCCCCTTCGTCGTCCTCATGGACCTTCCGCTCCCCATCCAGCGAGCCGCGCCGCGTGCGAGGGAAGCCCGTCAGCGAGCGACGGGGGGCGCGGGGGGATTCAGGCCGACTCGACCGGCACCCGCTCGACCTGGATCACGTGGACCTCTTTGGGGCCGAAGCTCTCTGCCCAGTCGTGGGGCAGGTACCAGTCGAGGAAGGCCTGTGCGTCGTCGATGCGGTCGAAGAGCAGGTTGTCGTTGAGGCGCGCACGGTGGGCTCGCAGCTCGGGCAGGGCGGCGTCGGGGGGCGGATGCAGGCAAGGCAGCACGAAGCAGTCGCGCAGGAGGGACATGTGGCTGCCCCCCCACTGACCCACGTCCCATCCGAGCGTGGCCGGCGTGCGCACCCCGGAGGTCCGACGCACCCGGACGAGCTCCCGGTCGGCGGGGGCATCGCACGCAGCGAGAATCTCGGCCGCCATCGACTCGTCAGGCATGAGATCCCCGTCGTAGACCAGATCCGACCACCAGAGCGCTGGATCCGGGCCCAGCCGCGTCGTGAGCAGCCGGCTCGCCCGCGCATCCGGGAGATTGTCTGGTAGCTGCAGCACGAGGTCTGGCATCTTGCGTCGCCAGATCTCCCGATCCTCAACTGAGATTGCCAGCCAGCCGCCTAGCACGTCTCTCTCCACGCCCGCGTAGCGCGAGGCGTCATCGATCCCGAGTGCGTCGTGCCAGTTGCGCAGCCAAGCCCACCACTCGTCGGGCTCGGTCACCCATGAGCGCATCATGCGTTCGGTCCAGGGCGCCATCGCCTCGCAGGTGCGCACCACGAGGTAGCCCTCGCGCTGCTCCTCGGTCGGACAGGGGACGGGCGGCTCCGTGGGCATGGGGCCAGGAGCGTAGCAGCCTCCCGGTCGAGCCGCCGTGCGGCCCTCGCCACGATCGTGCGCGCCGCCGACGGCCGCTAGGGCTGGTCGGCGGGTGCGCGGGCAGGATCCCGGGTCTCGGGAGTTGCGGGCGCGGGCTTCGGCGCGTGCTTGCGACGCCACACGGACCAGGGCGCGACGGTGGGATCAAGATCGGTGCCGAGCAGGCGGACGAGGGCCCCGCGGTAGGCGAGCAGCTCCGGAGTCGCGATGGTCTGGACGGTGCCGAGCACGCGCATGTCGAGGACCACGCCGGACTGGATCACGCCCACGATGGGGTCGGCGATGAAGGACGTGGAGGCCACCTCGACGTCGAAGTCCTGGATGTAGGAGGACTGCGCCGTCTGGGCGAAGTGGGAGCGCGGGCCCTGACCCGAGCGGCCCTCCCAGCTCGTGATCAGCGCCTGGAGTGCCGCGGCGTCTCCCAGCAGGCCCAGGGCCTGCGCGGCGCGCACGCGCGTCGTGCTCTCGGCGCTGGCGAGCGCACGCGTGAAGGCGGCCTGCGTGCCCGGCAGCGCACGGGCCTTGAGCTCCAGTACGGCCGCCTCGCGCACCCGCGCCTCAGGAGCCCGAAACGCCCGCGCGATCAGCACCTGCATAGTTGGTGCCTGACCCCACCTACTCACCCCCCCGCTCTCCCCGCTCACCTGAGTAGGTGGGGTCAGGCACCGGCTACTCACCTGAGTAGGTGGGCTCAGGCACCGGCTACTCACCGCGGTCTCCAGCAGGAGGGCGCGGGCGCGCTTGAGCTCGTCGCCCGCGAGCCAGGCGCCGTTCACGCGCTCGTAGCCCAGCGCGCGTCGCGCGGCGAGGTGCTCGGGATCCAGGAGCAGAACCTGCGCGTAGGCCTCGGAGGCGCGCGCCGCATCGCCCGCCGCCTCGAGCTCGAGGGCCGCGCGGTAGTGCGAGAGCACCTCGTCGGCCGGCTCCTGCGCACGCACACCCACGGGCGCCGCCAGGGCGAGCGCGATGAACGCCAACCCAACCCGCCTGTTGCGCATCCTCATGACGTACCGCCTTCCTGTGTCCCTGACCCCGTAGGTGGCGCGACCGAGGGAGGCTGCCGCACGCCACGAGGCGCACGACCTCCACCGTCCCCCGCATCCGACGGATCGTGGCGCGCGGCAGGCTCGCCCTTGCAGTCACGCCCTACCGCGCCCGATCCGTCGGCTATCTCGGCCGCTACTTGCGAGCCGCCGCCGCCCGCTCGCGGGCGGCCGCGGCGTAGCGCTCGTCACTTTCCTTCCGCAGGCGATCCCTGTTCTCGTGCCAGAAGCCCGCCCAGGCCTTGGCGTTGTCGCCCATGTCGGTGCCGGCGAGGTTCTGGAGCGCGTCGTGGTAGGCGAGGCGCTCGACCGTGTAGAAGGTCTGCTCGGTGGCCAGGATGCGGAAGGACTGCACCACGCCCTCCTGCAGCACGCCCACGATCGGGTCGGCGATGAAGGAGGTCTGGGCCACCTCGACGTCGAAGTCCTGGATGTAGGAGATCTGCTTGACCTGCGCGAAGTAGACGTTGGGGAAGTTGCCCGAGCGGGCCTCCCAACGCGCGATCACCACCCCCATGGCCGCCTGGTCGCCCAACAGCCCCAGGGCCTGTGCGGCGCGCACGCGGGTGTCGCTGTGCTGGCTCGCCAGCGCGCGGGCCAGCGGAGCGACGGTGCCGGGCAGCGCGAGCTGCTTCAAGGCCAGGGCCATCGCCTTGCGTGCCTTGGCGTCGGGGTCGTAGATGGCGCGCTTCAAGAGGGCGGGCGCCGCGAGCGGGTCGTCCAGGCGCGCCAGCTCCTCGGCGGCGAAAACGCGCAGCGCCGGCGGCTCGCAGCGCAGCGCCTCGGCCAGGGGCGCGAGCTTGAAGCGCGCCTCCATGCCGCCCAGGGCGCGGACAGCCCGTGCGAGGAGCTCCGGATCCTGCGAGGCGATGCGCGTGAGCTCGACACGTACCTTGTCCTCGCCGGCCTTCTGCTCGGCGGCCTCGCGCTGCGGACGGGTGGCCGCGGCGAACTCCTCGCTCGTCATCCAGCGATCCTGGTGGCGCACGAAGCCCTTGGCGCGCTGCAGGTCGTCGCCCTGGAACCAAACGCCGCCCACCCGCTCGTAGCCCAGGGCGCGGCGCGCGGCCAGATGCTCGCCGTCGAGCCCGACGACGATCTCGTAGGCCTTGCCGGCTAGATCGCGGTAGCCCTTGGCCTCGAGGTCGAGGGCCAGCTTGTAGGCGGCGACGCCGTCGGCGGCGGGGCCGGCCTTGGCGAGCTCGGCCACGCGCGCCTCGGCTTCGACGCGGGCGGGGGTCAGGTCGTCGCCGGCGCGCGCGGGACCTGCGACGAGCAGGACCACGGAGGCGGCCAGCGCGAGGGTGTGCAGGCTGAGACGGGAGATCGTGCGGACCATGAGACGGCCTCCAGGTGCGGGCTTGAAGTACGGGGGCGCTTCGCCCCCGCCCTGATGCAAACGACGCTCGGCCCGGGTTTGCACGGAAACGACACAAGGCTACCGTCTCCGCAGCCGGGCGCCGCGCGCCCCCCCGCCCCCCTGACACCTCCCGGAGCACGCCATGAAGATCGCCACGATCACCACCGCCAAGGGCCCCATCGAGATCGAGCTCTACGAGAAGGACGCGCCCAAGACGGTCGAGAACTTCGTCACGCTGGCCAAGAAGGGCTTCTACGACGGCCTCTCCTTCCATCGCGTGATCAACGACTTCATGATCCAGGGCGGTTGCCCGCTCTCCAAGACCGACCCCAAGCGCGCCGGCACCGGCGGCCCCGGCTACAAGATCCCCTGCGAGACCAAGGGCAACCCGCGCAAGCACGGCACGGGCACGCTCTCGATGGCGCACGCCGGCCCGAACACGGGCGGCAGCCAGTTCTTCATCACCCACCGCGCGACGCCGCACCTCGACGGCGTGCACACCGTCTTCGGCGGCGTGCTCAAGGGTCAGGACGTGGTCAACGCCGTCCGCCAGGGCGACGTCATGACCAAGGTCGAGATCAGCGAGCGGGCGTAGGCCGCTCCGCTACCGGCGCCGTGAACCCCTGCGTCGGCGGGGCGGCTCACGTCGCTCGCCGGCCAGGTTGCCCTCCGACAGGCCCTTGACGATCCCGAAGATGCCCAGGAGGGCGAGGACCGGCGGATAGAAGAAGATCGTGCCGGCTTGGTAGCCCGCGAAGAACCAGATGCAGGCGATGGCCAGCATGGTGATGCCACCGAGCACGCCGGCGTTGAGGCCCGCGCGCTCCGGCGCCCACCCGTCGCCGTGCAAGCGCTCACGCTCGACGGCCTCGCGCACCTCGCGCCCGTCCGTGCCGCAGGCGGGGCAGCGCGTGCCGCGGGCGGCCGGGAAGCGCTCGCTGCACTTCGGGCAGGTGCGCTGCAAACCCCGCGACGCGGTGGGCGGCGCTCCCGACGCGGACGCGGCGGGGGATGGGTCGCCCCCGCCGGGCATGCGGGCGCGTACGATCACGTCTCCCTCGCTCGAGGAAGGCAGCGTCGTGGCCGGACCTGGCGCCGCGACGTCCACGCTCTCGCCGCAGGAGCGGCAGCGCACGCGACCCACGGTGACGTGCGCGGGCACCGGGGTGTCCGTGGCGCAGCGCCGACAAATTGCCATCGCCCGCCTCCTCGACCCACGTCAGGCTGGAGCGAGGTGACGATTCCACCGCGGGCCCGGGCTGTCAAGAGGTCGGGGTGCCACGGGCCCGACGCCGGGCGCAGGTCGCCGTGCCACGCTCGAGCGGCGCTCAGCGAGGCGGCGTGAGGGGGGCGCTCGCCGCGCCCTCGGGCACCGGCGCGGCCTCACGCAGGGCCTCGGCGATCAGGCCCGGCAGCACGCTGTCCCAGTGGACGGCGCAGGGCAGCAGCGGGCTGCGGCGGGCGGCGTGCCACTCGACGCGACAGGCCTGGGGCTCGCCCAGGATCGGGTGCACGGTGATCACCACCGCTGAGCGCCAGTCTTCGCTGTAGCCCACGTCGGGGTACACGTCGTAGGCGCGCTCCTTGGCGGTCACCTCGCCGTAGCGCGGCGAGACCTCGACCGCCGTGACCGGCTTGCCGCGCAGGCCACGGGCCTTGCGGCAAGCGGCGGCCGCGACCTCGACCAGCGCCTCGGGGGCGAGCTCGTAGCGCGTGAACGGGCCCGAGCCGCGCAGGGCCCGGAGCTCGTTCACCGTGCCCGAGCGCAGCGTGACGACGTCGCGCGCGCTTTTCCGAACATCCTCGGAGACGGTGCAGCCCGCGAGCAGGCAGCCGTCCAGCAGCAGGAACCCCGCGAGCGCCAGCGCGCGCGCTCTCACGGCGTGCCTGCCGACGGCCCGAGCAGCACCACGGCCTGGGCCGCGATGGCCTGGCCCTTGCCCACCGCGTCCAGGCCCTCGTTCGTGCGCGCCTTGACGCTCACGGCCTCGAGGGGCAGACCCAGCAGGCCCGCGAGGCGCAGGCGGATGGCCTCCTTGTAGGGCCCGAGGCGCGGGCGCTCGGCGATCACGTTCACGTCCAGGTTCACGGGCTTCCAGCCGCGGGCCTTGACCTTGACCAGGATCTCGGCCAGCAGCACGGCCGAGGGCACGTCCTTCCACTGCGGGTCGCTGTCGGGGAAGTGCTCGCCCAGGTCGCCCAGCGCCGCGGCGCCCAGGAGCGCGTCCCCTACCGCGTGCAGCAGCACGTCGGCGTCGGAGTGGCCCTTGAGGCCCCAGGCCCCCTCGATCTTGACGCCCCCGAGCACCAGCGTGCGCGCGGGGTCGAAGGCGTGGATGTCGTAGCCGATGCCGACGCGCACAGGTTCTCCGGACCTGCGTAGGATACTTCCCCGATGATCGGCGTCGTTGTCACGGCCGCAGGCAGCTCCACCCGCATGGGCGGGGGCGCCTCCAAGGTGCTGCTCCAGCTGGGTGGGCGCAGCGTGCTCGAGCACAGCCTGGCCAGCCTGCGCGAGGCCCTGCCCGAGGCCGCCGTGGTGGTGACGACGCGGCGCGAGGACCGCGAGCGCGTGGCGGTGCTGGCACGCGGGGCCACGGTGGTGCTGGGCGGCGCCACGCGCCAGAAGAGCGTGCTGCTGGGCGTGGAAGCCCTGCCGCTGGGCGTCCGGCACGTGCTGGTGCACGACGCCGCGCGCCCGCTGGCCAGCCCCGCGCTCTTCCGTCGCACCCTGGAGGCCGTGGAGACCCACGGCGCTGCGGCGGCCGGCCTGCCGGCGAGCGACTCGCTCCACGCCCTGGACGCTCCCGGGGGCTCGCGCCTCCTCCGCTCGCTCGAGCGCAGCGGGCTGTTCGCCGCCCAGACCCCCCAGGGAGCGCGGGCTGCCTGGCTGAGGGCCGCGCTGGCCCAGGCCGAACGCGAGGGCTTGGAGGCGACCGACGAGGCCGCCCTGCTCCTGGCGGCCGGACACCCCGTGTTCGCCGTGGAGGGAGAGGCCAGCAACCTCAAGCTCACGCGCCGCGAGGACCTCCCCCTGTTCGAGGCGCTCCTGGCCCGGGTCCGTCCGCACGGCGCGTAGCATCGGGGGGTGGTCGCGCTCGCACCGGTCCCCCGCACTCCGGCTCCTCCCGCCCCGCTGCGCGTCCTGGGCGTGGACCCCGGCACGCGGCTCATGGGCTGGGGCATCGTGGACGGTCAGGGCTCACGCTACGTCGCGGTCGCCCATGGCGTGCTGCGCGTACGGGCTGACCTACCCATCGCCGAGCGCCTCGGCGCCCTGGCCGCCGGCCTCAGGCGCGTGATCGCCGAGCACCTACCGCACGAGGCGGCCCTCGAGGAGGTCTTCTACGGCAAGGACGTGCGCGCGGCGGTGCGCATCGGCGAGGGGCGCGGGGCCGCGCTGGTGGTCCTGGCCGACGCGGGCGTCCCCGTCACGGGCTACGCCAACAACGTGGTCAAGAAGGCCGTCAGCGGCGGCGGCCGCGCCCCCAAGGAGCGGGTGCTGACCATGCTGACACGCATCCTGGGGCTCAGGGAGAGTCCCGAGACCCTCGACGCCAGTGATGCCTTGGCCCAGGCGCTGTGCCATCACCAGCGACGGGGCATCGCGCTCGGCGGAGGGGGGCTCTCGCCGCGGATGGCAGAGGCCATCGCCCAGGCACGCGGGCAGTCCCCCCGGCAGCCCGGACGATCCGCCTCGGCCCGACGTAAGTTGTAATCTGCAACTTCCGTCCTGGAGCCCCCTAGGGTCAGGCCCACTTGAATGGGGTAGCCTTGGCCCCCCGCCCCCCCGCGACCGCGCCCCAGACCCATGCACCCCTTCGCTCCACCGGCTGGCCACTTGAGCTCCCTGCCCTTCGTACCGTGGCTGGCCCAGCTGGTGGCCGACCTGGCCCAGGACCTCGGGCTGCTGGGCGTGCTGCTGCTGGCCGAGGCCCTGGCGCTCTTCTCGGCCTGGGCCGAGAAGGCCCTCGAGGCCCACAGCCGGGCGGGCCTCGCCGAGGCGGCTCGGGAGCGCGGCACCCCAGAGCGTGCCGACCGGCTGCTCGCCGCGATGCCCTCCTTCCTGCTCAGCGTGCGCATCCTGCGCTTCCTGGGCAAGGCCGCCCTGGTGATCGGCCTGGCCTCCTGGGTGCTCGGCGATCAGCTGCGGACCGGGGTCGGCGACGTCGCGGGCCTCGTGCCGTTCCCCTGGGCCGGCCTCGCGGCCGTGCTGGGCCTGGCCTTCCTGCTCAATTTCGTGGTCAACGACGTGCTGGTGGGCGTGCTGGCCCGCCGTGCGCCCGACCGCTTCCTGGTGGGCACGCTGCCCGTGCTCGAGGCCTTGCGCGTGCTGGCCGCCCCGCTGCGTCTCCCCCTGGCCCTGGTGATCAAGGGCGTCTTCCGCGTCTCGCTCGACGCCTCGGGCCCCGGCGCGCGCGAGGAGGTGCGCGAGAGCGTCAGCGAGGGCGAGCGTGAGGGAGCGCTCAGCCCCATCGAGGCCGAGATGATCGAGTCGATCATCGACCTGCCCAAGACCAGCGCGGGCGAGGTGCTCATCCCGCGCTCCAAGGTCTCCATGCTGCAGGCCGACACGCGCCTCGTGGACGCCATCGCCTTCGTCACCGAGGACGGCCACACGCGCCTGCCCATCTACGGCCGCGACCGCGACGACGTGCTGGGCTGGATGCACGTGCGCGACCTCCTGGCCCACGCCGGCCGCGAGTCGGCGCAGCGCCTGACGGTGCGCGAGCTGATGCGCCCGCCCTACTTCGTGCCCACCACGAAACCGCTCCACGACCTGCTCGACGAGATGCGCGCGCGCAAGATCCACCTGGCCGTCGTGTTGAACGAGATCGGCTCCACCGCGGGCGTGGTCTCGCTCGAGGACCTGCTCGAGCAGATCGTGGGCGACATCCACGACGAGCACGACGTCGAGGAGCGCCGGGGACCGCGTTCCGAGGACGTGCATCGCGGCGACGTGCAGGTGGACGCGCGCATGCTCGTCGAGGACGCCAACAGGCTGCTCATGCTCGAGCTGCCCCTCGACAGCGAGGCCTACGAGACGCTGGGCGGGCTGCTGCTCCATCGGCTGGGCAAGGTCGCCCAGCCGGGCGAGCGCCTGGCCCTGGGCGGCGTCACGCTCACGGTCACCGAGGCCGACGAGCGCCGCGTGAAGCGCGTGCGCGTGCAGGCCGGCCGCGCCGGCGGGCCCACGGAGGCAGCGCCCGCGTAGGCTCTCGCGCGTGGCGCGCGGCGAAACGACCGTCTCCGAGGCCTTGGTCCTGCGCGTGATCCCCTTCGGGGAGACGAGCCAGGTGGTGCACCTGGCCACGCCCGAGCATGGCCTCGTGGCGGCCCTCGCCAAGGGCGCGCTGCGACCGGGCAGCGAGGTCGAGGGCGGGCTCACGCCCTTCGCCCAGGGCACGGCCTGGTGGAAGCCGCCCACGCGCCGCGACGACGCCGAGGGGCTGGTGCTGCTCAGCCGCTTCCGCCAGCGCGACGCCTGGAGGGGCCTGGGGACGCTGCTGGCGCGCTACCGCGCGGCCTGCTACGTGCTCGAGCTGGCGCGCCTGTGGATGAAGCCGGCCCTGCCGCAGCCGACGCTCTACCGCGCCGCGGTCACCGCGCTGCGCGCCCTCGCCGGCGCACCCGAGGAGCTGGCAGGGGCCTGGGTGGTCTGGTTCGAGGCACGCGCGGCCGCCGCGGCGGGACACCGCCCGGCGCTCGAGACCTGCCCGGGCTGCGGTGCGCCGCTCAAGGGCGCGCTGCTCTTCTCGCCGGCCGCGGGCGGCGTGACCCACGCCGCCTGCGCCAAGGAGGCACCCACGCGCCGGCTCACCAGCAGCGGCTTCGCCGCGCTCACGCGCCTCTACACGCAGCGCTTGAACGAGTTCGCCGCGCACCCCCCCTCGCCCGCGGAGGTGCGCCTGCTGCGGGCGCTGCACGACCTGTGGATCCCCTGGCAGCTCGAGCGCCGGCCCCACGCCCTCGACCATCTGCCCCGCTGAACGAGCGACCGCCACTCTGTAACGCGGTCGGGCGCCGCGCCGGCTGGGGGCGCTCGGGCCACCGCGTCGTCCTGATGTAGGAAGACTCGCGTAGCCAGGCTGCATGGCGTCCTCCGCGGCGGCCCTCCGCACCCCATCCAGCGCGGCGGTGGCGTGCGGCTGGCCAGGCGAGCCCCTGCGGGGCTCGCGAGGACCGAAGCGACCAGGATGGCAATCGACTGTTGCAGAAGCGCAGTCGGCGATCCAGGACCCGAGGACTGGCAGTCGAACAACCCCGCTGCCCCGGGAGCCGGTATGGTGGGCGCGATGTCGAGGCCCCCCGCGTACCTCTTGGCGCTCGCGCTCGTGGGCGCCGCCGCCCCGGGCTGCACCGACGTGGGCGGCAGCGGCGCCTCCTCGCCCGGGCTGCCCACGGGCGATCGCGGCAAGGGGTCGGTGCCCATCCCCGGCGACGTGCGCCGGTCCGGGCGCGAGGGCATCGAGATGGCCCCCAAGAAGGCGCTGACCGAGGCCGAGGAGGAGGCGCGCCGCTCGCGCAGCGTGGCCGTCGCCGAGCAGCTCTGGCGCCAGGCCGAGGCGGCGGAGGCAGGCAACCCGGGCGGCGCGGCGGATGCCTACCGCGACATCGCCGAGGATCACCCCGAGTCGCCGCGCGCCGCCGAGGCCAAGTTCCGCGAGGGGCGCGGGCGCTACCGGGCGCACGACTACCGCGACGCCTTCGAGGCCTTCCGGCGCTACATGGAGATCGCGCCCACCAACCAGCACCTGGCCGAGGTCGAGGAGCTGGTCTTCGAGTCCGGCAAGCGCTACCTCGCCAGCGTCCGCGGCTTCTCGGGCGTCTTCAAGAGCAAGGACGAGGGCTACGCGATGCTGCAGTACGTCGCGGAGACCTTCCCCAACGGGCGCCTCGCCGACGACGCCCTGCTGGCGCTGGGCGACGCGCTCTACCGCGAGGAAGACAAGGACCGCTGGATCGAGGCCGTGCAGCACTACCGCTCGCTGCTGCTGCGCTACCCGGAGAGCGACCTGCGTCCCGCGGCGCACCTGGGTCTGGCCAAGACCTACCTGGTGCGCGACCAGGGTTCGCTCTGGCACGGAGGCTACGTGGACCTCGATCCCCGCGAGGAGACGCCCACCGACCCGGCGCAGATGGCCTTCGCGGGTTCCGTGGGGAGCGCGCCCCTGCTGGCGCTCGAGGCCTACGAAGCGCTGTTGAAGGAGAACGAGGCCACGCCGGGCCGCGCCAGCGCCGCGCAGGTGGCCGCCGCCGAGCAGGGCGTGCGCACGGCCAAGGAGCGCCTGGCGGCCAAGGACGCACGCATCGCGGCCTGGTACGGCGGGATGAACGGCGGTCGGGCGGCCGACCCCTACCGACGCTCCGCGGCCGAGCTGCGCGGCCAGACCGCTCCCCCGCCGCTCGCCCCGCCCGTCATCCCGCCCCTGCCTCCGCCCACCGCGGAGCCCGTCGCAGCGCCGCCCGCCGGCACCCAGCCCCCCGTCCCGCCGCCGACGCCGCCCCCGCAGCCCCCGTCACCTTCGACCCCGGTCGCACCCCCACCCGTGACGCCTCCCACGCCGCCGACGACGCTGCCCCCGCCGTTCCCGCCGACGACCACCAACCCGCCGGTCCTGCCCCCCGCCGTGCCCGCGTCCCTGCCCCCACCCAAGATCCGGCGTACCGCCCCCGTCCGCCCGGGCTAGCCCCATGCGTGCCACCTTGTGCCTGCTGCTGTGCCTGGCCGCGCTCGCGACGGCCTGCGGCTACTCCTCGCGCCGGCTGATCGACCTGCCGGGCGCGCGCACCATCGCGGTGAGCACCTTCACGAACACCGGCTACCGGCGCGACATGGAGCTGCGCCTGACGCAGGCCGTGCTCGCGGCCCTGCGCGCGCGCACCTCCTTCGCGATCGGCTCGCCGGAGTCGGCCGACCTGGTGATCTCCGGCGCCATGAGCGCCAGCGAGAGCGTGATCACGCTCGACGAGAACGACCAGCCGATCCAGAAGCGGCTGGCGGGCCAGCTCGACGTGCGCGTCACCGACCGGCGCAGCGGGCAGGTGGTCAAGTCCTACGTCGCGCGCGCGCAGACCGAGTACACCCCGGACCGCTGGGGCGAGTCCCTCGATGGCTCCGCCACCGACGAGTGGGCCCGCCGGCTGGCCGAACGCGTCGTGCAGGGCCTGGAGACCGGTTTCTGAGCGCGCACGGTGCGGCGCTCGCGACCGCTCCAAGAAGTCGGGCCGCACCCCTCGTGAGGGTGCGGCCCGTGGTCGCGCTCCTGGAGCCGCGGTCTGAGGCCAGGATCTGGGTCTACACGCTGACGGGCGCTACTTCCCGCCGCCGTGCGGCTTCGTCAGCTCCTCCATCACGCGGTCGAGGTTGAAGCTGCCGGGCTTCTGGCGCGGCGGGTACTCGCGGAAGCTCTGCAGCCACTGCCCGACGAAGCCGGCCGCGGGAGCGATCAGGAACATGTGCTCGGCGAACCAGCGGTTGTAGTCCATGCCCTCCTCGAAGGCGCGCTCGAACGGGTCCATGCGCAGGTTGGTGAGCATCGGAGCACGCAGCGCCTCGAACGGCTCCATCCAGACGTGCAGGCCATGGGCGTTCTGGCGCAGGAAGGTGACCTTCCACTGGTCGTAGCGCAGCGCGGCGACACTGCCATCGTCGGTCCAGTAGATGAACTCGTGACGCGGCCACGCCGCCTCACCGCGCAACGCCGGGCCAAGGTCATAGCCGTCGAGATGGACCTTGAAGGTGGTCTTGCCGATCTTGCGACCTTTCAGCAGGTCGGCCTTGGCGTTGGCATCGCCGGCGGCGGCCAGCAGCGTGGTCATCATGTCCTCGTGCGCTGCGATGTCGTTGATCAAGGTGCCGGGCTTGATTGTGCCCGGCCATTTGATGAGCGTCGGCACGCGGTAGCCGCCCTCCCAGTTCGTGTTCTTCTCGCC